>CAKUXN010000007.1 GCA_934700415.1 uncultured Candidatus Saccharibacteria bacterium
CTTCTGAGACCGTGACAAACATATTTTCATATTCAGATAACCAAGAGCTAATGAAAGTATTCATAAAATCAAATATGCCAGTATCTTTCCATTGGTGTTCACCGAATGTCTCAAAATCCATAAATAGATTGATTAAATTACCACGCAGACAATCATCATTAAGCCAACTTTGATATTTAGGTGCAGTTAATGGCCATTCGCTCCAGCTACGATTAGAAAATCTAAATGCGATATCATCAGACAAACGATAATTTTTAAGCAAGAGCTTTATATTTTTACATCCAATTGGCTTATAAACATGGTTCGGGCTTCGCCAACCTAAAATTTTGTCCCACCCTTCAGCCAAAATCACATCGTAACCTTTTTCTTCGGCCCATTTAGCGAGAGAATCATTGTAGGAAAACTCAGTGTTACGAAAAGCTTTAGGCGTGACGCCGAATAATCGTTTAATTGTTTCCGCGTGCATTCTGACCTGATCATTAAATTCATCAATATTATAAAAATACGCTAAGGAATGATAATAAGTTTCACCAACAATTTCTACTTGTTCTCTTTTTACCATTTCACGAATGATATCTAGAAGTTTCGGCTCCCATTTTTCGGCTTGCTCGATCCAAGTGCCAGTAATACTGAAAGATACTTTGAAGCCTGGATATTTTTTCATATTTTCCAAAAGTAAATTTAGCATTGGGTAATAACTCTTTGCGGCGACTTTTTTAAATATCCGTTCGTTGCTTTGGCGGCCGTTATAGTTGTCATAAAAATAATTGGAGTCGTTACCGACATCAAAAATAGAGTATTCGCGATAACGAATCGGTTGGTGGATGTGTAAATATAAACAAACTGCGCGCACCTCTCTAATACCTTTTATGCTTAATATTATTATATATTCTCAAGCATTTTTTGGCAACTTCATTCCAGGATATTTTATGGTATTCGTTGTGGACATTTTCTTGTAAAGTTTTAAGCAGTGCAGGGTTTTCGGCAATGGATAATATTTCGTTGGCAAGTTTTTTTTGATCCCAAAAATCATAAGTCATGGCTGACCAAATAATTTCCGAGACACCAGATTGTTTGGTGAGAATCAGAGCATCACCATGATGTGCCGCTTCGAGTGCCGTCAAGCCAAATGGCTCCGAAATCGAGCTCATAATAAAAATATCAGAAATAGAATAAATATCTCTCAATTTCTTACCGCGGATAAAACCCGTAAAAATAATATTTTTTGAAATCCCGAGATTGGCCGCTAGTTCAATTAACTCGTTGCGCTCTTCGCCGTCACCCGCAAACACAAATAATAGTTTAGGGTTTTTTGAAATAGCAAGTGCTGCGGCGTGCATCATGTTCTGTAGCCCTTTTTGGACCGTAAATCTACCTACTGTTGATATTATTGTGTAACCTTTTTGTTTCTGGTGTACTAAATAACCGTATGTTTGGTCTTTGAAATGATAATCGGATTTTTCGTAATTTTCATCAAGCGAATTATAAATAACATCGATTTTATTTAGCGGAATATGATATTTCTCATGAATAATGCGTTTTGTAGCTTCGGACACAGCGATGATTTTATCGGCTAGCATCAACCCTTCGTATTCTATTTCATGAATTAGTGGATTTCCTGTATGCATACCAGCGCGATCATATTCTGTGGCGTGAACATGCGCAATGAGTGGAATGCCATAATTTTTCTTAGCTAAAATTCCAGCTTCGTAAGTTAACCAGTCGTGAGCATGAACTAGCTCTGGTTTATACTCCATCAAATATTCATTTACGAAATCACAATACGATTTTTGGACATCACGTATTGAGATCATTTCATGTTCTTCGGAAGGAATGATTTTTTCGAAAAGCTTCATCGTTTCGTATGCGCCACTGCCATAACGGTAAATTGGGTCTAAATGCGTTGCTGACAAAACATGCATAAAATTAATGTTTTTGTGTTCGGCTTCATAGGGAAGGACAAAATCGATGTCTGCACCTTGTCTTGCTAAGGCACGTGCCATATTTAGGCAGGCAACACCAAGACCACCACTATTGTGTGGTGGAAGTTCCCAACCTAACATAAGTATTTTCATCTTTTTTATTTTAGCATAATTTCTATGATTTGTGTATTTTTTGTGATAAAATTAGTCTAGAACTTTAGGGGCGTAGTACAACGGTTAGTATAGCGGTCTCCAAAACCGTAGATATGGGTTCAATTCCTGTCGCCCCTGCCACGCATTATGAGAAAAGTTTTAATATCTATTCTTGGCGTTTTATTTGTTTGTTTTTTAGGTATTTTATTGTCTGCCGGTATTATTAATAGAAATTTTGATTCAAGGCCGGACTTTGTCCCAGAAAGTTTTTGCAGTACGTCTGATGCGGATGCGCCTTCCATTTCAATTTATGGAGGAGATTTTGTTGTCGTTAAAATCGGAGAATCTTATCAAGATGCTGGAGCGGATTTCCAAGACGATTGTGCCATTATTGAATCTAGCACCGAAAATAACGTAAAAGTCGACGAGATTGGCACCTATGAGGTAATTTATTCTGCTACAGATGAAGCGCATAACACTGCTAAAGCGACACGAATTGTAAATATCGTTCCAGAGTATCGCGGCACTATTTATTTGACATTTGATGATGGTCCTGGACCATATACGGCGTCCCTTTTAGATGTTCTAAAAAAATATAATATTAAGGCGACCTTCTTTGTAACTGGCGCTGGCGAAGACGATTTAATTGCGCGTGAATATAATGAAGGCCACGCCATTGGCTTGCACACTTCGTCACACAACTACGCTTATATTTACCAAAATATTAACAATTTCTTCGTTGATTTATATAAAATCCAGGATCGCGTTAAAAATATTACAGGAGCGACTTCTTTCCTTCTAAGATTTCCTGGCGGGAGTTCTAATACTGTTAGTAGAAGATACGATGGTGGCGTAAGGATAATGTCTAAGTTGGTAAATGAAGTGGCTAAACGCGGCTTTACTTATTTTGATTGGAATATAACGTCGGGCGATGCAGGTGAAGCTACTTCCACTGAGCAAATCTATCAAAATGTCATAAATAACTTGAAAGAAGGTGGTTCTTCTGTCGTCTTGCAGCACGATGTAAAAGATTTTTCGGTAGCTGCAGTAGAGAGCATTATTAGATATGGACTTAGCCAAGGTTACGTATTTGACAAGCTGGACAGTTCCTCTTTCGCTGCACATCACCGAATCAATAATTAATTTGGTATTATAGACAATATTGTGATACAATAAAATTATTATGGAAGGTAAAAAATCTAAATCCCGCGCTTTATTGGTTTTCGGTGCACCATGTAGTGGTAAGACAACTTTTGCAAAAAAATTTGCAGAAAAATTTGGTCTTGCATATTATAATTTTGAAGATATTAAAAAGAAGCATAACTTTACTCGCGATGAAATATTAACCATTCTTGAACTAATTGCCAAAACACATCAGACCATAATTATTGAAGGAATTCTTGATACTGAAAATCAAAGAAAAGCCGTTCGTCGTATTTTATCTGATGCTGGTTATAATCCGGCGCTTATATGGGTGCAGACAGACGTCGCTACAATCCGCTCGCGTATGAAAATAAAATACAAATCTGTAACCAAGGCAAAAAACACCTACGATATTGCTATTGATAGAATGGAAGCACCAACTGAGGATGAGAGACCAATAATCTTGTCTGGTAAACACACTTTTGAAACTCAAACCAAGCATACACTAGCTGGCTTAGCCGATGTTAATAAAAGATAGAGAATTCGGTGAAGTAATAGTTCGAAAAAATGCTTTATCGCGGGGCATTAAGTTTTCTGTATCAACGTCTGGTAGACTGCAGATGAGTGTGCCAAAGTATACTTCCGATTTTTTAGCTAAGAGATTTTTGAATTCTAATCGTGATGTAATCAGAGAAAAGCTGCCCGTCAAAAACCCAAACGAACAAAGGTCGCGCGACTACCAGAAAAAACTTTTGATGAAAAAAGCGAAAGAATATTTACCATATCGTTTAGAGTATTATGCGAAATTGTATGGCTATAATTATGAAAAATGTCGTTTAACGCACGCCAATACAAGGTGGGGAAGCTGCTCATCTAATCGCACCATCTCACTTAATATTGGATTAATGAAGGTACCAGAGGTATTACGAGATTATGTGATACTACATGAACTCGCCCATTTAAATCATATGGATCATTCTAAAGCTTTTTGGGCAGAAGTGGGATCTCATGACAAAAATTATAAAAATCATGAGAAAAAATTGAAACTTTTCAGCCCTGGATTATAACTTGCGTACCGAAACCGACGCGGGATTTGACTTTTACATGGTCAGTAGTTAAAAGCTCACAGGTAGTTTTACTTAAAGTAGTGCCGTTATCCGAAACAATAATTTGCCCTGGACGAATAGTAATAGAAATCCGACCATTTTTGGTTCGTTCTACAGCCGAGCGCATACTTTTATCGAGATCTCGCTCGACTCGCTCGCGTTCACGAATAGTTAGTGTGGTGTCGGGAAAATCAATATCAAGAGTAATACCAAGTGTTTTGACTATTGGTAAATATTTTTGATAAATTTTGTTGACGGTAGTAGAAATACGTTCCATTAATAAAATTATAGCATAATTTAAAAATACTTATGTTATAATAAAGGCAAAGGAGGAGTGTGGAATTAAAAAAATCCTTTGACTTTCATAAATTGTTTGTTTTTTTGTATATTTTCGCTTTCCTTATATATATAATATATGGCCTTGTGCCTGTTGTAGCTACGAAATACGATATAAGTGCAATGGTTGAAATACCAACAATTAATTTAGTATCTGATGTTACAACATTAAAATTAGAAGAACACGCTCTACGCACTCCAGATAATATAGTGGGGAGTTTTTCACGTGCAGAGAATACAACTCTTCTGATTGGCCATTTAGCGACCGTCTTTAAAAACTTAGCTAAGTTAAATGTCGGGGATGAAGTATTTTACGACTTTAAAAAATACATTATTATAAAGAAGGATTTCATAAAAAAAGAGGAAGTCGATATGGACAAGTTACTAAAGCCTAATATTTTTGATTCAATAATATTGATGACTTGTGCGGGCGAGCTATACGATAACGGCGACGCCTCGCATCGCCTTATTCTAACGGCGAAAGCCGAATAGCAAAACCACCGCCAGAAGCCATATGTAAATCAAGCGATTCATTCCTGCTAATTCTTTTTTGGCTGATAGAATAGCCAAATTGGTTGTTACGAAAATGTGCATCTTCGGAATCGGTGTATATTTCGGCTTGATATACTCCTGGCGACAAGAAATCTAGATTTAGATTAATACGGCGCGGAGTTTCATCGGTCACTCCGGCAACATACCAATCGTTTGAATTACGATCCTTCCTTGCTACAACATAATATTCTCCTATTTCGCCGGCGAGAGGAATGGTTTTTTCAAAATTTGTCGGAACATCGCGAATAAACTTGTAGACGTCTTTAAATCTTTCTTCATAAATGTACGGACGGTCGGCAGCCATGGCCATCCCTGAGTAAATAGTGACAAAATAAGCAATTTGTCTTATTAAGGTGGTGGATATACGCTTTACGCTATTTGCAAGATCGAAAATACCATTCGTATAATCCATGCCGCCTGCTAAAAGTCGCGTATATGGTAAATAGCAAGCGTGTGATGGAGATAAGGCGCCGCCTTCATATTCTTGACCCCTGGCCCCCTCACGCGATAATAAATTTGGCCAAGTACGTTCAATACCAGTGCCTTTGATCGGTTCGTGAATATCAAGACAGATGTGTTTTCTCGCAGCCAATTCAACGGTTTTTTGATAGTGGTTTACACCTAATTGTGAATGGTGGTATTCCCTTCGTCCATTAATTAACATTTGGCTACCAGCATAACCAGTTTTAATATAATGAATTCCTACCGTTGCATAATAATTATAGGCGTCTTCTAATTGTTTTTCGTAATTATCGATAAAGCCCACCGTTTCATGATGACCAACTAATTCTATATTATTCGCCCTGGCGTAGCGTGCTACTTCTTCTAAATTAAAATCAGGCGTAGACTTTACAAAACTATTATTAATACCATTTTCAAGCCAGTCGCCCTCCCAACCTTCATTCCAACCTTCAATTAACAGTCCTGAGATACCTAAGCGAACCGCAGCATTAATATACTCCTTTGCATGAATAGTAGTAGCACCGTGTCTTTCTCCCGGCGCCCATGTCCATTCGCCCACATACATAGCCCACCAAATACCAATAAATTTTAGTGTTTTCACCCACGTAAAATCGTAAAGTGGGGGGTCGTTAAGACAAAGCATGACTCGATTAGTGGTAAGTTCAATGGCCGAGTCGGCAATCATAATAAGTCGCCAAGGAGTTTCAAACGGCAGATTTATATGTGCTTTGGTATGGTCCGAGAGGGGCGTAATGTCAGCCTGTAATTTGTTGTCTTGATTTAATTTTATTGTCATGGAGCCGTAATTGTAGAGTGCAGCTTCATGAATAGAAAGATAATATCCATTTGGTGTCTTCATTGTTAATGGCGTATGCACAGACTGGGTCAAATCGAATACTGAACTTTTTTCATAATTATATTCGTAACGGTCTGGTTGATAGGCAGGAATTTTCCAAACTGTGGTATTTAGATTAATATTGAATTCAGTCAATTCATCTGCAATGGTAAGACGCTGAAATTTTGGTTGAGGCGGTATCTCATAACGAAAAGCTACTGCATTATCGAAAATGCGAAATCGCATCGTAAAAATTCTTCGAGACTCTTTAAGTTCTGTTAGATATAATGCGATTTCTTTATATTCATTTTTAATATATCTATCTTCACCCCATTGGAGTTCAAATACTTCTTCGTGGTGTTTTTTAACAATCCTTAGTGGTTTTAAATTTTGACCTAACGGGTTTTCGCCACAAAGAATGAAGCCTAATCTTGACATATCTACCAGCGGTCTATTGTCGCGGGTTATTTTGTAAAAAATCTGACCACCTTTAATTACAATTTTACATTTATTACGACCATTGGGTGATTCGACTTCTTTCTCGGAGTCTTTGACACGAAAACGAAATAGATTTGCCCACTTAAACATAAAGTTATTATACCATACGTGTTATAATTATTCTATGGCGGACAGGAAACGTGTAGCGATTAGAAATTCTTTAATAGGTTTTATTAGTTTTGTCGTGATATTTGTGGGAGTATTCTTCGGTGTGCAATTTTTTACTAAAACTGGTTTATTTAGAATTCCTGGAGTAGTATATTTTGATGAAAGCTTGAATGAAGATGAATTAAATACTTTATCTGCAATTTTCAACGATGAACTAGGTTTAGATAAAAATGTTACTATTTCGGCAAGAAACGAACTTGCTTTACCGGAACTTAATGAGAATGAAGTATTATATAGTGTTGGTGTAGCTGTTACGGATTTTTACGATATAGATAATAATGTGAACGTCGATAATGCCGATGCATTATTCTTAAATTGTAATGAATGCAATTACGAAATAATAGATGTGGCTAATTTGGATTTTAAGAAAAAATTATTAAAGATTAACGACAAATATTATCTAGATGATTTTAAATCTGGTGCAATTTTTAGAATTCTTAAATTTGAATCCGAAAAATTCGACGAAGAAGTGAAGCCATTAATCGGAGAATTTTATAATAAAACTTTTCCTGAAAAAAATTCTGTCTTAACTTTAGTTCAAACTGGTGTTACAGCTTTGTCGCGTGGGATGAATGCAAAGTTATACCAAGTAGGAGATGCTACTTATTTTGCTGAAAAAATCAAAGATTATCTTTCGTCTTTTGATTTAACACACACATCAAACGAATCATCTTTCACGGATTGGGCGAGCGCTAGGAATATTTGCTCTGACAAGCGTTTTATCGACACTTTAACTGCAATTGGGCTAGATATTGTCGAACTGACGGGTAATCACAACCAAGATTGTGGTGATGTGGCTGCACTAGAGTCAATCGATATGTACAATGAAAGAAATATTAGGATTGTAGGTGGTGGTAAAACTGCTGATGAGGCAGCTATGCCACTTGAAATAGAACAAAAGAATAATAATGTTACTATGCTTGCTTATAATTTGTCAACTGGTGGTGCCACTTATGATAATACGCCGGGAGCAAATCAATATTACGAAGAGACTGCAGCGGCACAGATTGCTGCCGCTAAACAAAAAGGTGACGTTGTGATAGTAGATATTCAATACTACGAATGCAATGCTTACGCATCTGAGTACGAAGATCCTACTTGTGACTATGCTGGCTCTATGGCAGGTGATCAAATTGGCTTCTTCCGACATCTGATTGATCTCGGTGCGGATGTCGTAGTGGGGACAAGCGCACATCAGCCTCAAACTTTTGAGCTTTATGGAAATGGAGCAATCTATTATGGATTGGGCAATCTGTTTTTTGACCAGGTATGGTGGCCAGGCACTACGCGCAGTTTAATCCTAGTACACCATATATATAATGACAAGATTTTACAAACTCAGATTGTACCTACTGTCTATGATAATAATATGCAAACCACTTTGATGGATGAGGGAGACGTAAAATGGTTCATGGAAAGACTAATAAACGCAAGGCCATAAATAAGGCGCGTATTGTTTTTTCGCTATTGTCTATAGTGACCATTGCTTTGGCCTGTGCCGTACTCGTCGCTGTGAGAAATAATAATAGCTCGAACGACGGTATTGACGCAGAAGAAATCATAAATCCAGAAACGGAGCCTGAGGAAAATACGCCTACTCCAGAAATCTCAGAAATAAATTTTCAACCAACGATTGACAATTGGGCTAATGCTACTAGCGGTAAAAAGGGAATTGTTATTTACGATTTAGACCTTGATAAAATAGTCGGGGAATATAACTCTAATGAAAAATTTCAGACTGCTTCTCTATATAAATTATTTGTAGTTTATGAGGGATATCGGAGATTACAAAATGGCACTCTCACTTCAAACGAACCTGCAGGCAGTACAGGATATACAATTTTAGAGTGTCTCGATTTGGTAATTCGTGAATCCTATTCTCCTTGCGCCGAAGCACTTTGGGCAATTATTGGCCATGATGAGTTAAATGAAATCGCCAGAAATGATTTTGGTATTCCGGACGTCATAGTTTCTAATCTCACAGCTACGCCGCTTGAGATTACACAAATAATGAATATATTCTACGAACATGATGAAATTTTGAATCCAACTTTGATTTTTAGAATGAAGGATTCATTTTTAAATCAACCTACTACTTCATATAACTGGCGACAGGGTTTGCCGAGTGGTTTTTCTAATAAAGTTAATGTCTACAATAAAGTAGGGTGGAATTACGACGGAAGAAAATGGACGATTTATGATGATGCCGCAATTATAGATTTTATAAACGAGGATCGCCATTTTATAATAGTTGCAATGACAAGTGGGATTGATTATCGTGAAATACGTAAGCTAAGCACACAAATCGAAGAGACTTTTTATAATCAATATGTACTAAAGAATTGAGACCAGTAAGTTTTATAGGTGGTATCTAGTTTATAAACAAAGCCCACGGCTAATTTTGTGTATTCGGGGTTTAGGATGTTTGTGCGGTGAGATTCTGACCCCATCCAAAGTGCCACGACACTGGCTGGTGAGACTGCTGCATTGCCGATAGCAAGATTTTCTCCGCTGACACCACCAGAACTTGGTGCAGGACAAACTGTGGACCAACTGCTACCGTCTGGGCGAGTGTGAGCATAAAGCGATATGGTTTCGTTGGCTCTTACATCTGCTGCGGATTCGCATGTAACTCCCCAAGTTAATTGGTTGAGATTATTTTTGATGCGAATTTTATTGACTATGGTTAACACCTCACGCTTCCATTGTTCGACAGGCGGCTCTACTACTGTTACCGTGATGGAGTCCTTACGTTTACCGTCATAGGTACCAGCTGTTATCACGGTAGTACCGACACCATTTACGACTGGAAAGCGGCAAGTGTCGTTATTATATCCTAGCCAAGTGCGCGCCGAATCATAAAAACCAGAAATCACATTTGAGTTAGAAGTCTGCCAATACATAGAGCCCAGATCGGTTAATCCGCCACCTACACAAATATCGATGTCTGGTGTAGCATAGATGGTGATATATTTTTCATTCCAGAGTTCACCGCTCGGCACAGCTGAAGCGTCGAATTCATGGCTAGAGGTAGAAATATAATCATCGTTGCCAATAGTATTAACTGATATCGGAGCTTCGGCGTTTGAGTCAGATACAGAATCTAGAAGCGCGACTTCGTTATTCGAATCTTTAACAATATCTGATCGTTCATCGACCGCACGGAACTCGATACCACCATTAAACCAAATGGCGCTCGCAATCAAAATCCCAGCTATTACTATGGCCGCCGCATTGAGCGAGAGCAATATGGTGAGCTTAGAATGCGTTTTTTGCTCCATTAGTCATTTTCCTTTTTTGCGTTCTTAGGAGTTGAAATTAATGACCTAATAAATAACATCAATTCGCTCATGGCCGGCATTAATAATAGGAATATTACAATCATAATGAAATTTAATATAATTACTTCAACAGACGGCGTAGAACCACGGAAGAGCGCAGCAAAGATAATTGAAAAGATGATCATGTAGACGATTGCGATGGAGGAAACAATTACAATATAGGAGAATATTTTGAGCCATATTGAAGCTAAATTTAACGCACGATAACGTAGAATTGTATAATAAAAAGCTATGATTGTGGTCGATAGCGCAAGTGGCCCAATCCAAATTAGTGACCAATTATTGAATAAAGGTAAAATTAGATCAAATATTAGTATGAGTGTGCTTGAGCCTGCAAATGCAAGCATGATAGTTAAATCTCCGCCACAACGACGATTGGATTTAGTCTTGATAAGTTGTCTTAGTAAAGTGACCACAACTGCAGGAACAATAGTAGAGAAGAACGCAATATATGCAAAGTACAGTGGGCCTATATGCATCGTGACGCTGTTACCAGTGTTAGCCAAAATAACTTCTTTATATAATAATTGTGGCTGAGCAAAAATCAATGCATCAACAACCGCTCCAAAAATTAAGAAGAAATAGGTTAAGGCTTTGCCGTATTTTTCGCGCCAAGCAATATAGCTTAAGAATGCTGCGTCAATCACGATAGCACTGGCAAATGTCCATTTGACATGCCAATCGATTAATTCTACCATGTCTTGACCTGCGGTTAAGAATATTGAAATTGATGCCATCCAGATGGTTGCAAAAATAGCAGCAAGAAAAAACCAAGCTGACCTAATTTTGTCACCTTTTGATGCGCCAAAGAATACAATAGCACCAGACAGAAACGTGAGAATTGCCACGGTGCTAAGTAAGATTACAATTAATTGCATAGACCTCCTTCTATCTACCATTGATTGTAACATAAAACTTAAGAAAATGTATTATTTACATGTTCATTATTCCTAGTGTGTGCTTTAGTATCTGCAATAGTATGCCAAGTAGTGAAGTTTTCTGTATTGTTAAAGTCTTGAATATTATAAGTATTATGATAAAACTAGAAATTTCGCCTCCCACCTCCTTGCGTCATCATATTTTGATTAGTATTACTATTACCGACCGTTGTAGTAATACTTGAGATCGTAAATGTCTGATATTCTACATCGTCAATATATATTGTGTAGGTTCCACCCGTCTTAAATTCTGAAGTTCCTACTGACATGTGATTAAATGCTTTTGCTGGGGTGTGCTTAATAATCGTTTCATTAGAGGAATTCTTGATCGTGATTTTAGTGTCTGCGGTTTGAGCAGAACTAAAGTAAATACTGACGTTATTGACAGTAGAATTACTACCCAAGGTCTCAGCCATACCGCTGGCCCCCACGGCAATAACGATGCCACCGTTCATGACTATTCCAGCTCCGGAATCGAGCGCGCCATTACCATTATTAGTTGGTCCATCGACGATAACCGTGCCGCCGTTGAAGTACAAATAGCCATTCGAGTCTATACCGTCTCCAGAAGCATTGACATAAATATTACCACCATTGATTACAAGTACGCAATTTGTATCAGCATCAAAAGCTCCGGCTCCTTTTCGGTTCATGGTGGAATTATCTACACCGCCGCCAGCGTTCATGCCATCATCTGAGGACATGATGGAGACATTACCGTTATTGATAGTAATTGCTTGCGCTTCAAGGCCCTCATAGCTTTTCTTAATATCGATAACGCCATCGTCGATTATTAATTCTTTGTCGGCATGAATGCCATCGTCACCAGAATCAATTACAAAATTACCGTTAATAATCCCGACATAATTATTAGAATGAATCGAATCGTCAGTAGAAATGATATTAAAATCACCACTATATATTAATATACTATTCGTGGCTTTAATGCCTTTATTCACTGCAACTAAATCAAAGTTACCTTTTTCGATTAACACAAATCCCTTACCGGCAGTTATTTCGTTAGTGGACTTAATCGCGTCACCTTTAGCGTTTATCTTAAAATCTCCATCTACTATATATACAGAATCTTTGCCTCGAATGCCATCATCAGCTGCGACGATATTGTAAGTGCCTGAATTAAATTTCAAATCGTCTTTGCTCGCTATTCCGTCTTGATAATTAGCAACTAAATTTAGTGTACCCTCACCTTGAAAGGTTAAATCGGCCTTGGAATAAATCGTACCAGTAACATCCTCATCGTAGTCGGCCACATATTTAGCTCCGTCTTCTAGAGTATTTTCGCCGACAAGTTCAATCACTAAATCATCTGCCTCGTAGCAAACAATTGCTGGCCCACTCGAATTTTTGATAGACACGTTGTCTAATATTAGCCTAATCTTATCTTCGTTACTAGTATTAATAATAATGGCGCCATCTTCTATTGAGCCAGTTAAATGATACGTACCAGATTTTGCAATCGTATAAGCACCAGATAAAGCTATATCATATGTACCATAGCGGCTCCAGTTGATTTTTAGATCACCATTGTCAGCATCAATAGTTCCTTGTACCTTATTTACGTCGCTTATGGGGTGGTTATTATTGATAATAATCGCCACAACCAAAAGTACCACTAAAGCGAGTCCTGAGAAGACCCATTTCGTCGTGTATCTTTTTTTCCTTTGAGGCATTATACCTCCTCTTCACAACATGGCTCGGAAAGGAGTACTTTGAGATTACAGTTTTTTACCCTAATCTCGTCTAGAAATTCTTTTTCTTTGACGTTGTGTTTTAATTTAACATCATATGTTAATTTATATAAACTACCCATATTTATCGTTTTCATTTTGACTAGATGTGAGCGTGAAGTGTATTTTTTGAAAACATCTGCAAAAACTTCCTCGTAATCTAAATCTTCTGGAATTACAACTTTAAACACGCGTTCGTGGCGATCTGGCTCAAGAAAATGCGTGTAGGAGAATAATAATATTGCAATGACGGCGATTATAGTAATTACGGTGCCAAATAAAATGTGCCCCATGCCACAAGCAAGACCAATCATCATAGCGAAGAAAATCGCTAGTAAATCTTTGGCACGGCCCTGCAAAGAACGGAAGCGGATTAAAGAAAAGGCACCTAGAATCGCAATTGAAGTCCCGAGATTGCCATTGATCATAATCATTACAGCCATAACGAGCAATGGTAAGGTCGCCAATGTGATCAGAAAACCCTTTGTCGTCTGCGATGTCTTCATGTGCGTTATCGCGAGAGCTAACCCTAGCACAATTGTGGCTCCTGCTGCTATTAAAGCCGTGCCGATTTCCAAACCGACTGTGCTTGTGTCAAAAATAGTATTAAACATTATTCTTCCTTTCCTGAACGCATAATGCGCTCATATATTTTGCCAATTTTACTAAACTGTACAGGATAAATTTTTAACTCGGACATTTTCTTAACTAACCAAAGCGGCATTACGCCTCCTGCTTTTATTTCCATAATTATATTATTTGGCTTGTTCTTAAAATAAATTTTATCACGCTTTCCTTTAACGAAACTTAAATTTTTTGTGCGATATTTTAAATTTTCGTCAAATGTAACTCTAAGTCCATCTTCGTTTTTATAACTTTCGCGATCATAGATTACGAAAATCTTTGGCTTTAAATCAAATTTAGAAATTAGATAGTCGGCTTCTTTGGCAATTTGTAAATCATTTTCGGTTTCTATTGATTTTTGCGCAAGCTCAATTAAATTATTTTTTTCCTTGGTAAGTCCGTTAAAATCATCGCGCGTAATCATAACACGACGTTTGTAACCAATGTTGCCTTCTTTGCCTTTGATTTTGGTTTTTATTTCTAAGAATACACGGTCATATCCCCCATAGCTTCTGGCGCGAATTTTTTCTTTGAAAGCAGGACGATCAATCGATTGAATTATTAAATCATAGTTATCGTTATCAAAATAAATATTCATTACCTCGGAAAGATAGTAACCATCCTGGTGCATGTTATTTTTGATAGATTTCAAAATCGTATCTTTCTGGGCTTTTGTAATTAGATATTTTTTTTCGATACGGTCAAATACTTTCTCGTTCATATCTATTATTATAATGCACGGATATTTAAAATAAACTTAAAAAAACTCGGTCTTAAGTTTTAAGATTCGTTTAATAAAAAACATATAATAATGACGTTATGAGAATATTATATGTAGAAGACTTAGACCTTACCAATAGGACGTTGAATAATCTAGAACTTACCGATAGAAGAGAACTACGTCGAAGTGCATATTTCATATCTACGAAAAAAATTAAAAGTATTAAATTCGAAAGTTGAAATCAAGACTTTACGAAATTTGGGGTATAAATTATGTTCAAAAAATTGAGGAATAAACTAATTTTTATCATTTCTTATTATTTGGCAGAAGAAGCACTGCTAAATCTACAAATAACGAGACTAAGTTTATGCTAAAATTTTATTTTTGTGCTATAATTATATATAGCATGTTGGAATTAAAGGATATAACCAAAATCTATGAGACTGGCGGGCTAAAACATAAGGCCCTTGATTCTGTGAGCGTCAATTTTCGCACTTCTGAATTCGTAGCAATTCTTGGTCCATCTGGTTCCGGTAAGACTACTTTGCTTAATATAATTGGTGGGCTTGATCATTACACTTCTGGAAACCTTAAGATAAATGAAGTTAGCACTAAGGATTTTCGCAACAAAGATTGGGATTCATATCGTAACCATCGAATTGGTTTTGTCTTTCAAAGTTACAACTTAATTCCACACCAAAATATATTAGCAAACGTAAAACTCGCCTTGACTTTGTCTGGTATTTCTAAGCGCGAAGCAACGAGACGTGCTAAACGAGCTCTTGAAGACGTGGGTCTTAGAGATCAAATTTATAAACGTCCGAATCAGCTTTCGGGTGGGCAAATGCAGCGTGTAGCGATTGCACGAGCGCTCGTTAATAACCCGGATATTTTGCTTGCGGATGAGCCAACGGGTGCGCTCGATTCCGACACTAGTATTCAAATAATGAATTTACTTAAAGAAATTGCTAGTCGTAAATTAGTCGTAATGGTAACACACAACCCTGAGTTAGCAGAAAAGTATGCTACACGTATAGTTACCATAAAAGACGGAAAGATTACCTCTGATTCAAATAAATACGGTGGCAAATTAAAAACCAACTTAGATAACGAGGAATCATTTAAAAAACAACGCAAAACTAGAATGTCATTTTTGACTGCCTTGTCATTATCGCTAAATAATTTATTGACCAAGAAAGGTCGTACTATTTTAGTGTCGATTGCCGGGTCGATTGGTATTATCGGGATTGCACTTATTCTCGCAGTATCGACAGGTTTCCAAAATTATATCAATAAAATTGAAGAGGATACCCTGACGTCTTATCCGTTAGCATTGATGAAAGAATCGGCAGATTTAACTGGAATTTTACTTAACTTAACGAATAGTGGAGCCGCAAATAACGAGCCTGGGAAGCTACATGAGAACCAGATTCTTACGTCTACTTTGGGTACTGTTTCAGATAACGATTTGCCATATTTTCGCGATTATTTAAACGAACACTATGACGAAGTAAAAGATGACATAAGGCTACTTGAAAATGAATATAATATAGACCCGCTAATTTACACCGTAGATGCGACGGGCGAAATTGCTAAACTAAATCCAAGCAACTTATTTACTTCTTTAATCGGAGAGACTTCGTTGCTTTCTTCGTATTCTTCAATGACTTCCGTTTACCGACAATATGAGCTTGATAATTTAAGGAATGATACGTCGATAATTGCTGGTCGCTATCCAGAAAAATACAATGAGATGATGATAGTATTGTCGCGCCCAGGGGAAATATCAGATCTTCTTACTTATTCGTTGGGGCTTCATGATACACAAAAACTAAATGAAATTGTTTCGAAAATTCTAAGCGGCCAAAACGTCGACACTACGAGTGAACCACTCGTGCTAGAATATGACGATTTACTAAATGTTGATTTAAGATTAGTGCCTGCCACTAGCACTTATAAGTTTAACCCAAAATACAATGTTTATGAAGACATGAGTGACAATAAACAATATATGAAAAATGTTTATGATAGCGCCGAAAAATTAAAAATCGTCGGAATCGCTTCAATGAATGGCGAAATGCTTTCGCGAGGAAGTGGTGTCGCTTATCTTCCAAGTTTGATAACTCATATTATTGAAAAATCTAGTCAAACTGAAATTGTTAAAAAACAATTAGCAAATCCAGAAGTTGATATTTTCTCAAATACTAAATTTGGCGAAGAAGGGAACGATTTTAATTTTGAGTTTTCGGATTTGGTTTCAATTGACAATAATAAACTTTCTCAGGCGTTTGGAATAAAACTTGATCAAAGCGCCATCGCTGCTGAGACTTCTAAATACATGAATGAAATTTTGAGCGATGTAACAGCAGACATCTCGCCAGCTCAAGAATTGTTAACAAACAAATTGGGCGAACTTAAAGTTTCCTTTGCAACTTTCCTTGCTGAAAAAATGACGGAACCAGATTTTGACCCTACCAAGGTGCCAGAATATGTCGACGAATTTATGGAAAAGCAAGATTTCAGCGATTTAGAAGAAAAATATAAAGTACCAGAAAGTGAAAACTTTAGTTTCAAAACAATTTACACTGGTTTTCTTAAAGCCTCTCTTGCTAACACTCCAGAAAGTAATTTAGCAATTGAGCAAATGATAAAAACTTTAGCGATTAATTTAACTGAACTTACAATGAAAACTGAAATTGCCACTGGTATAATGGGGCTTTCGTCTTATCTTACTAGTAGTTTTTCAAATGCTTTCAAGGTGGATCAAGCTGCTATAATTGGGGCGTTTAAATTAAACTTTACGGAAGACGAGCTTTCACGTGTTGTAACTGCCATGTTTACGAAGAAAAAATCGACACTCGCCAATAATTTTTCCTTACTTGGGTATCAAGACTTGAATGACCCTACCCAAATTGCGGTTTATTTCACAAGTTTTGATGGTAAAACTAATTTTATGAATTTCTTGAATGACTATAATGATTTGATGAGATCATTAGACCAAGAAGAAAAAGTCATCGATTATAATGATGCTACAGGGGCTTTGATGTCTAGTGTGAAAGTTATCGTAGATGCCGTGAGCTATGTACTGATTGCCTTTGTTTCAATTTCTTTGGTTGTATCTTCGATTATGATTGGTATCATTACTTATATTTCTGTTTACGAAAGGACTAAAGAGATCGGAATACTTCGAGCAATTGGCGCATCGAAGCATAATATTTCGAGCATTTTTAATGCAGAGACTTTCATAATAGGGCTTTTGTCTGGGTTATTTGGAATTGGGATTTCATATCTCTTAATTCCGATAATCAATGTTGTGTTACATCATTTTACTGGTGATATACCACTAAATGCCACGTTGGCACCTTTAAGCGCTTTAATTTTAATCATCTTGAGTATTATTCTTACTCTAATCGGTGGCCTAATACCGGCACGCGCCGCTGCCAAAAAAGATCCAGTAGAGGCGCTTAGGAGCGAATAAAACATAAATTTTAAAGATTCTGCCATAATTTTACAGACATTTTTCCTGGGACGAATATCCCTAATGGCGATGTAAAAAACGTTCACACGGACAAAGATGGTCATGAAGTCATAGCAGTAACGTTTCTTAAAAAAGATTCTTCTGAACGAAAAATCAGCACCCTTTATGTCAAACCTGACTATCAAGGAAAAGGAATAGCGAGTAAATTGCTAGAAATGAGTTTTGAGTGGCTAGAAACCACTAAACCGCTCATTACGATAGCAGATTACAAACTACTCCAATTCACTAGTATTATTCAGAAATACGATTGGAAAGAAACTAGTGTTTTGGAAAATGCCTACTACAATAATCACTCGCAAGAGCATGTGTTTAATGGTTAATCAAACAACTCAAAAACGCCCCCGACAAAGGGCGTTTTCTTTTTAAAGGATGTTCTCTTAAATTATCTTTATTCTTATACCAACAACACCAAATTCTCGTTGCTTCTCTTCCGTATAGAATTCCCTGAGAACATTAAGTAGTTCATCTTTTGTCATTGTTTTATCAGCTAAGATTTCAATCGGAAAATCCTTAAATAAATCTTCGAAAGATTGATAGCGTATCAGTCCTATTACCTTAGCACCAAATTTTTCTGTTTCAGATTTAGAAAATTCTATCTCATCTCCAAGTTTTATTTTTTGACGTTTTTCATCATAAAGACGAAGCTCAATTCGTTTAGTTCCATCTTTTATAAAATCATAATATTTTGGTTGTAAATTCATTTCATGCAAATTCATATGCTTATGATATCACAAATCATCTAACAACACTATCAGCGACGACGATTTTTCAGAGCTTTGCGGAACACTAGCAAAAAGATTTCCTCAAATGGGATTTTTTATTTTTTTCATCAATTATTAAATCAGCCGACGTCAAGGCGATTCATTATACTGCGAGCTTATGGCAACGGTGGCGAATTACCTTGGTGTCCTCCTTATGGCTATAAACATCATCAATTTGAAGATAAACGCAAAACGGTTATTTCAGTTCAGCCAAAAGCTCAAATTGTGCGAGAAATCCATATCAAATATTCAACTGGCTCTTATTCTTGTAGGTCTCTAACAAAAGAATTAAATGCAGAATTTAAAACAAAACTACCCACGACACCACTTCAGTATGTAACAGAAGATGATTCAAACAGCGTAGTTTTTCAAGTGTTAAAAGAATTTAAAATTCCAGAAGACAAATTAACAGAAATTCAAAAAGCTCTAAATGATAGCCATGAAGACGAGATTACATTTTACGAAGCAAAACGTAAAGAACTGATCGCAAAACGCAAGCGACTTTCGAACCGCAAGCAAACTATGTATGATTTACTCGCCTACAAGTGCATTACTCCGCAGAAATATAACGAAAATAATGAACGCCATAATGAAGAATTGAGGGAAATACAGTGTCAAGAAGAATGGTTAGATAAGGCAGACAAACAATTCTATATTAACATTGGCTATCTGTTGGCAATCTTTCAACACGCCGAAAAATTATTTGAAGTAGCAGACGTAAGTGAAAAACATCAAATTGTCAGTTTAATACTTTCGAACCTCCAGCTAGACGGTAAAAATCCAATTTTCAATCTAAAAGAGCCCTTTGATAAGCTCATAAACTTGTCAAAAGGCTCTTATGGCTGGGGATGAGGGACATAATTCGGAACCAAAATATGTATGCGGAAGCTATTGGGAATTTTGAATTGGAATCATTAAAATTAATCTTAGCACCAATATCAGCATTGGCTGCGTAGCAAAATTTGTCCGATAAGCGTCAAAATGGTATAATAATTTGCATGAAAGCCGTACTGTCGTCAAAACTAT
>CAKUXN010000008.1 GCA_934700415.1 uncultured Candidatus Saccharibacteria bacterium
CGTTGGCTCCTTCTTCATCAACAATTTCACCTTCCTCGCTGTTTGTGTTGTTTTCACCGCTCTCGTCACCGTCGCTGTCTTCGTTCTCTTCGCCTTTTTCGGTTTCTTCGTCATCAATTATTTCACTACCATTTTGAGCTAAAGTCGATAAGCTAATTATGTATACTGTCTGAGAATCATCATTTAAATCCTCGTGCGATACGATTAAATTATCTCCATAGTATACTTTTTCGAAGACTACAATCTCGTGGCTAGCAAGAGAGGAGGCATCAAATTCAAAATTCATTTCTGCAGCACCGCATTCGGAGGAAGAATTTACATCAATGGTCTGTTCTATTACAGAACCATTTTTCATTAAAGGTTGGCCAGTGGTTTTATCCATCAAAGTACCTTTAATGGTAAAGTTGGTATTCGTCTTTAGGCAATAGGAAATCGTATCCTTAATTTTGGCAGTACTGCCGACGACGATATATTTATCTCCGTCAGTGGCGTCTACTGCAGTAGTAGCGAGGCTAAATGAAGGACAATCATTTTCCCAATTACCTAGATCGACTACTACATTATTATTTTTAATCTCGAAGCTTTGCTTTTCCGAAGCAATATCATAACAGAATTTATTTTGATCACAAGAAATTTCAATAATTTCATATTCGTCATAAGGTAGAGCACCTAATGAATCGTTGGCAAGCGCCATCTTGGTGCTTGAAGAGCTTTTACCAAACCAAGTGCCATAGTTTTGATACGTAATCGTGCTCGGGTTTGAAATTGCGTCATAGCCATTCGTATGATTAGAGTGCGCATTAAAGCTAGCAGAAGTATTAACAATACCATTTGCATCCGATACTACGATATGACTTTCGCCAGTAGTTTTAGATGTAATACGAAAAGGAATATTCGCCATTGGTTTATTATCGTTTTTGTTGATTTTCTTGAATTTGACATCGCCACGAATAACTTGGTTTTTGAATTCCACTGATAAGTTTACCGTGTTATTTGACGGAATGGTTACAGAATAAGTCTGCGAATTAGACACGAACCCAACCCCAGTGCTGTACTCTCTGACTATATATTTACCATACGGCAAATCACTAAATGTTACTTCGCAATCGCCAGTATTTAAGCTTTTATCAGCAACCATAGAACCGACGGCCACAGAAGAACCATTGTAATATACTGGGCTTACTGAATCATTGATAACCTGGAAATTCACTCCAGTAAATTGTGATTTACCGAGTTGTTCACAGACATTAAGCTCGATATCTTTTTTAGAAACTTTAATGGAACCTTTTTTGACAGTGTTGTAAAACGACAAAGTCTGAGTTTGACCACTTGCAGTAATCGTAGTGGTTTGAGCGGAAGTGCTAGTAAGGTCATAACTGCCGTTTGTGGCAGTTTCTTTTACCGAGTATGAACCGGCCACGAGATTTGAAAAAGTAATTTCGCCATTCGCATTTGTTGTACCAGAATCTACAAGTGCGCCGTTGTTATAGAATGCATTTGTTTTCGGATTGTAGATACGGCTACCAGAATTATTATAGACTTCAAACCTTATGCCCTGCAAGCTAGCGCCACCTTGCGGAGTAGAAGAATTGGTATCTGAATCTTTCTTTTGAACCTTAATATTACCATATATATCATTATCTTCGACCCACATAATGTCTTGATATTCATTACTATCAGCATATTCTGTGCCGGTTCGATCTATTGTATAAAGTCGGTAGTTTTGGGCCATCAACCAAGCATCGCTTTGGCTACTGATCATATTTTGCAGCTTAGTGATAATACCGTTCACCATGTTGACGTCTGAACTATTTAATTTGTAATAGTCGTTAGCATACAGAGCGCCAATGGTGGCATGAGAATAAGCATAACGCTGATCTTCATCACTGATGCTACTAAATAGGTCATTCATAACACTTTGAGTGACGGAATTGTTAACCGTAGATACATAAATCATGAGGACAATTGCAGTGTGCGTACTAGATGACGGTAAAATGACGGCTGGAAAAGTTCCTTCAAGCGATTTTTTGCTCGGGTTTGAACAATAGCCAGTGATGTTTTGACCACTAGTACCAATAGAAAAACGGTTGGTGCCCCAATGGTCACCATAAAATATATTATATTCTTTAGTGACGGTAACTGGCTGACCTTCAGGTGTCGCAGCGTCTACTTGTTTATTAATATGTTTTACGACTCCAATAATAGCCGTGACTATCAAAACGACAACAGTCGCTATGGATAGCGCTTTTTTGAGTAAGCTTTTTTTATTATGTAAAAACATTTTTACTCTTTCGTGTTTATTTATGACCTTTGTATATTTTTATTATATATAATATTTATGGTTTGTCAAGCATTTTTTTAGAAAAAATAACCCCTTTACAAGTTCGGCAAAATAGTCTAAAATAGTAAAGTAGAGTTTTGGAGCTGGTTTTTATTAGCGCTCCAAACGTAAAATAATATAAAAGGAGAATGAATGGCAAATTTTGACCGTTCCAAGCCGCACATTAACGTCGGCACCATGGGTCACGTCGACCATGGTAAAACCACTTTAACTGCTGCAATTACCAACGTACTTGCTAAGAGACTTCCGTCGGACGTCAACAAAGCAGTTGCTTATGATCAAATCGATAACGCTCCAGAAGAAAAAGCTCGTGGTATCACCATCGCTACTTCTCACCAGGAGTACGAGTCTGAGAAGCGCCACTACGCACACGTAGATATGCCAGGCCACGCAGACTATATTAAAAACATGATTACCGGTGCCGCTCAAGTAGATGGCGCTATCCTCGTAGTTGCTGCGAACGATGGCCCGTTGCCACAAACTCGTGAGCACGTACTTCTTGCTCACCAGGTAAACGTACCAAAAATCATCGTCTTCTTGAACAAGATGGACCTTGCTGATCCAGAACTCGTAGAGCTCGTAGAGATGGACGTACGCGACCTTCTTAACAAATATGGCTTTGATGGCGATAACGCTCCAATCATCAAAGGTTCTGCCACTAAGGCCCTCGAAGGTGATAAGGAAGCAGAAGATGCAATTATGGAACTCGTCCATGCAATGGATGAATACTTTGATATTCCAGAACATGATCTCGACAAACCATTCCTAATGCCAATCGAGGACGTCTTCTCAATCAAAGGCCGTGGTACTGTAGCTACTGGTCGTATTGAGCAAGGTGTTGTTAAACTTAACGACGAAGTTGAAATCGTTGGCCTTAAAGATACCCAAAAATCAGTTGTAACTGGAATCGAAGCTTTCCACAAGACTCTCGATCAAGGTCAAGCTGGTGACAATGCTGGTCTTCTTCTCCGTGGTATTGAGCGTGATCAAATTGAACGTGGCCAGGTTATCGCAAAGCCAGGCTCAATTACCCCACATACCGAGTTTGAAGCTCAGGTTTACATCTTGAAGAAAGAGGAAGGTGGACGTCACACTCCATTCTCCAAGGGTTATAAGCCACAATTCTACTTCCGTACTACGGATGTTACTGGTGAAGTCGAGCTTCCTGCTGATAAGGAAATCGTAATGCCAGGCGATCAGGTAACCTTCAACGTGAAGCTTCTTGCTCCTGTCGCTATGAACAATAACGACCGCTTCGCTATCCGCGAAGGTGGCAAGACCGTTGGTTCTGGTGTTATCACCAAAGTTATTAAGTAATACTATACTTAAACACAAAAAGTCCCCCAAATGGGGGATTTTTTGTGCTATAATCGCATTATAAACATAAGGATGATTATGAGTGAAAAGAAAAATATCTATAATTTTACTATGAAAGAAATGCGTGAAGCGTTATTGAAGTTCGGTGGGACATTATATGGCAGAACGGTGTTTTTCTTTGCTTATTTTTTGCCATTGATGGCATTTTTGGTGTTATGCGGATTAGTGGTAGCCGATATTATCGCCCCTTCTGAATATTTGTTTTATCCAATCGTAGGAACTTTTTTCTTGTTTATTGGCCTGTTTATACTTGGTAATATTTATTATTACCACGAGTTACGAGTTTATCTTGAAAAGAAATAAACAGAGGTGAAATTGACTTTTTGACCTAAGCGTGATATAATGGTAGTATATATTAACTAATCATCAATCTCTAACAACTTAATGGCTACCATCTAAGAGTAAACCTAAGGTTATAGAGAAAGAAAGGAAACCATGACAGAAGCTAAAAAAGACGCTGGACTCACAATCCGCATTCGTCTTAAAGCTTACGACCACGGCGTAATTGACCAGAGCGCACGCCAGATTGTCGATACGGCAATCCGTACTGGTGCCAAAATCAGTGGTCCAATCCCTCTACCAACTAAACGCAGTACTTTCACAGTAGTAAAATCCCCTCACGTCTATAAGACTGGTGGTGAGGCCTTTGAAATGAAAGTGCATAAGCGACTAATCGACATTTCCAATGCTAACCCAAAGACAATTGAAAGTTTGCAAAATCTTTCACTCCCGGCTGGTGTTGATGCCGAAATCAAAATGTAATCAATAGAATTAAAAACCCCCGAAAATTCGGGGGTTTTTCTTTAGGATTTAACAAGACTAAGTTGTTCGGAAACCACTGCCACGAGCTGACCATCGGGCTTCCGATGAGCATATACAGCATAGTTTTCTACACCGACAAAACCCACGATTAGCTCTTTTGAGATGTTCGAGCGAAGTACGATATTATTACGTGCTCCCATCGAAAAGTCAGCCGTGAGGATATCTTCATGTTTGAAATAGTCCTCAGCTAAACGCTTAATTTTTTGGCTGTCAGAGAGCTTTGCAACGATTACAATGGGGCGCTCGTTGATGACTGTAAAAATAACGGCATCATCTTCGGCCCCAGCAACACGTAGCTCCATGTTTTCACCAGCATAGAGAAGGCTTCGTCTACATTCGACTCGTTCGAAACTGCCTTTGCCAAGGCTGGCATTTTTGTGATTGGGGGTCTTCTTTGAAATCTCATAGAGAGACTTAAGTGTTCCGCAATCATGCCAATCGAAATTGCCGACAGCAACCTTCAGACTTTCAAAATGGTTCATCATACCATCGGTCGAGAGCCCAAAATACGAATACCCGTCAAAGATTTTGCAGATTCTGGAAGCCCTCCAAACGTTAATTCCGGTATTGCAAGCTGAATTCCCTTGTCGCATAATCTTGTCTGCTAGCACGCGATCTGGTTTTTCGACAAAGCTTTCTACGGCGAAGCAAGGAGCATCTTCGGGCGCATCATCATAAATTGCGTGTCCGCAGCCCATGACGGTGTTAAGATCATTAACTTTAACCCCGATGATTACCGAATCACAATTCTCAGCTTCAAAAACTGCAGCTTCGACGGTCTTTTTGAATTCTTCACTTTTGGCCAAATATTGATCAGCTGGGGTGTTGATCACGATAGCCGTCTGGTCGAATTCATAGATAACATTGCTGGCATAAACCATTGCGCCAGCATAGCCAACCTCGGGACTGATTTGCAAAATATTT
This sequence comes from uncultured Candidatus Saccharibacteria bacterium, assembly GCA_934700415.1. Lineage (GTDB taxonomy): Bacteria > Patescibacteriota > Saccharimonadia > Saccharimonadales > Saccharimonadaceae > Nanosyncoccus. Next base: position 5,465 of record CAKUXN010000008.1, read on the forward strand.
TGCGAAAGAATCCCACGCGATAGACATTGCTTTTTGGCCAGAGTAGTCTGGTCGTCACTAGTAGTGATTATTACGATATGAGTAGGTTTAATACCTAAACTAGTAAAATTACCAATTACGGCCTGAATAAAGGTATTTTGGCTGTCTAGGTCGCAAAACTGTTTAGGACAACTAGGATGACTGATAGGGAATAGACGAGTACCTTGTCCACCAGCAATAATAGTCACCCAGAGACGTTTAAGATTCATACTTCCACCTCCTAAAGATATTAATGTGCAGAAAAATACGCCTTTTAGGCATATACCTTTATTATATAATACTTTGCATAAATAGTCAACTTTTAAGCTTAAAAGCGGTAATTTTAGTTTTCTGTGCTATAATGTTTTTATGAGTATTAGCAATATAAAAAAACGCTTCTATTTCGTGGCCGCGAAATATTTTCGTTTTTTTGCAAATATGGCTTTTAGGAGGTGGCACCCTAGAGTAATTGCTGTAACTGGTTCAGCTGGGAAGACTACGATGTTAAATCTCCTGGAACATGAGATTGGAAAAAAGGCCCATTATTCGCATGATGCAAATTCAGCTTTTGGAGTTTCTTTCGATATCCTAGGCCTGAAGGGTATCCGAGGGTCTAAAATTCGCTGGATCTGGCTGCTGATTGCTGCGCCGTTTTGCGGGCTCTTCTGTCGCCGTAAGGAGGCATTTTACGTAGTAGAGATTGACGGTGAACGACCCCATGAAGCAGAGTTTCTAGCGCAGTGGTTAAAGCCAGAGGTCACTATTTGGGTGTCAATTGGGCTTTCACACGCAATTCAGTTTGAAAAGGTGGTCGAAGAAGGTAAATTTAAGACTTTAAGCGAAGCAATCACAGCAGAATTTGCCAATTTACCAGCTAATACCTCTAAACGCGTTTATATCGATGCTGATTCAAAATTGATGGTAGAGGCTACCCATGGTATAAAAGCCAAAGTTATCCCTATCAAAAAATCTTTAATGAAAAAATACGTGGTTTATGCCGATTCGACAGATTTTACTTACGGAGATACAACTTTTCATTTTAACCATCCAGAACCTAAAGATATTTCATTCGCATTATTTGTGATACAGGATTTGATGAAATATTTGAAATTACCATTTAATCCAGATTTTTCAAATGTCAAAATGGCCCCTGGCCGCTGTTCTTACTTTAAGGGCAAAAAGGGAATCGACATTGTAGATAGTAGTTACAATGCACACATGATTTCGGTCGCCTCAATTCTTGACATGGCTAAAAGAATGCACGCAGAACGTAAATGGCTAGTAATTGGTGATATCGTCGATCAGGGTTCAATCGAAGTAGATGAACACCAGAAACTCGCAAAGCTAATTGCAGACGTCAAGCCGGAACGCGTGATTCTCGTAGGACGTCGTACTAAGCAGTATACAGCTCCAAAGCTTAAAGAACTTGGCGTATCTGCGGTCGCCACCACGGACACTAGAAAAGCTTTAGCTTACATTGAAAAGAATATTACTGGTAAAGAAACCTTATTGTTCAAAGGCAGCCACTACCTAGAATGGGTAATTGAAAAGTTGTTGGCAGACCCGAAAGATGCGAAAAAATTATGTCGTCGCGAAAAGGCCGCCGTAGCAAGACGTAAAAGCTGGGGATTAGATTCATGAGTGACAAGGTAGATTTATATATTGTGCACGGCTGGAGCTATACGGTAGAGCCATGGCGCACAACTTTAGCTCTACTTAAAAAAGCAGGCTTAAGCGTAAAAATGCTCAATGTACCTGGGCTGACCGAGCCGAGTAAAAAAGTTTTTACAATTATTGATTATATGAAATGGGCTAATGCCGAGATTCCAGACGGAGCAATTGCGCTTGGCCATTCCAACGGTGGTAGAATTCTGCTAAATCTCTGTGCGAAAAAACCGAATAAATTAAAATACCTAATATTGCTCGATTCAGCCGGTATTTATGAACCTTCGGCCAAAAAGAAAATTGTTGCTAGCTTGGCCAAAATTGGAAAGCCTTTCAAGAAAATCCCATTAATCGATAAAGCTTTTCATCGTGTCACTGGAACTACTGATTATTCCCATGCGCCTGAAAATATGAAAAAAACCCTTTCTAATATGCTTGAATCGGATAAGGATTTGAAACTTACCGACGTCACCACCAAAACGTATATCCTCTGGGGGAAAAAGGATACCGTAACGCCCCCACGACAGGCCACTAAAATGTATGAAACTTTGCCAAACGCGGAACTAAAATTTTATGCAAAGTGGACTCATGCACCATATATTTCTAATCCCGAAGAGCTAGCAAAAGCCTTAATCACTTTGGTTGAAAGGATGAAACGGTGAGGAAACATTACTTTTTAGGGTTAGCGGTAAATCAAAAAAAGGTTCTTAGATATCTCTTTGCTCGCGGGTCGGAACGTGACTTGTCGAAACTAAAATTTTATCTAGAAAAAAAATATAGTGGACAAGCAATTCTTTGTAAGAATGGTCGTTCGGGACTAGCATTGGCGCTTAAAGCTTACTTTGATAAAGGCGATACCGTGATTGTAAATGGCTTTACTTGTTTTGCAGTATTTGAAGCCGTCAAGGCTGCTGGACTTAAGCCAGTTTTTGCCGATATTTCAGGTGATGACCTGAATTTTGATATAGAAACCCTTAAAAAAGCGCTGGCTAATAATGCTAATCAGAATATTAAAGGTATTATTGTGCAAAATTCTTTGGGCAATCCTGTCGATATGGAAAAAATCGAGAAATTTGCGGCAAAACATGAACTTTTAATTATTGAAGATTTGGCGCATTGTGCTGGCGTCAAATATCCTGACGGCCGAGAGGCTGGAACAGTTGGGGTAGCTACGGCGCTTTCTTTTGGCAAAGAAAAATCAATTGATACAATTTCTGGTGGAGCAGTAATACTAAGAGAACCTATTTTAAACGAAGTTGAAATCCCAAATAGAAAGCCAGCTTTGTCTGACAGATTAAGAGCTAGATTTTATCCACTACTTGGAGCTATTTGTCGCGGGCTTTCATATGTACATCTTGGTGGAGCTTTAATGCGTGGACTCATTAAAATTCATTGGGTGGAAAAATCGGCCGATAATAAGCTAGACCTCGATCGCACAATTGCCAAATTTGAGGCTAAATTTGCCCTTGAGCAGCTTAAGGCATTGAAAAAGTCTGGTGAAAAACCACTAAGAAAATTTTATTTGGTAAAAAACCGCGAAGAACTATTGGAAAAATTGAAGGCTTCTGGGTATTATTTCGACGGATTTTGGTACGAAAAGCCAGTTTCGCCTATCAGGTATTATAATAAAGTACATTTTCCAGAAAATGATTGCCCGGTAGCGGTAGAAGTTTGTAAAAAAATAATCAATATTCCGACTTATTATAGCGACAAAGAGCTTGAGAATGCTCTTAAGATAGTAGAGGAATACAAAGATGGACGCTAGCGAGTGGAAAAAAATTGTAGAAAAGCATCCCGAAGCAAACTTTTTGCAGTCGCCAGAATATAGCCATATGAATGAGCTACTCGGAGATAAAGTATTATTTGAAGATTTTGGCGGGATGGGACATGCTTTAATGATTGTGAGAAATGCTAAAAGGGGACGATATCTCGAAATCCCGTGCGGGCCTCTAATCGATTGGAAAAGCAAAAAATTCAGAATTCAAACTATTAATATAATTGCTGAAATTGGGAAAAAAGAAAAGTGTGTGTTTGTAAGGATTAGGCCACAGCTTACGGCTGGTCAAGAGAATTTAAAAATGCTGGCTGATTTGGGGCTTAAAAAGTCACCGATGCATCTTGCTGCCGAACATACCGTAATGGTAGATTTGACACGAAGCGAAGAAGAAATGCTATCTAGCATGCGCCGACAGACTCGATATGAAGTACGACGAGCCGACAAGCTCGGTATTACCGTAGAAAAATCTAATTCAGAGGATATTTTCAAGGAATTTCATGCCGTGCAGGTCGAAACCGCAAAAAGACAAGGATTTATCCCGCCAAATCTCAAAACTTTACTTGCGGAGAAAGAAGCTTTCAAAGACGAAATCTGGATCTACATAGCAAAGACGGCAGAGCCGGAAGAAAAACCAATCGCATATGGGCTCATAATTGGAAACGGCAATGAGGCTGATTACTACGAAGCTGCCTCGACTGACCTTAATCGTAAACTCCCAGGGGCCTATGCTTTACTTTGGAGAGCGATGCGCGATTTAAAAAAGGCTGGTTATACTCGCTTTAATTTGTGGGGAATTGCACCTGCTGGACAACCGAACCACCGCTATGCTGGCGTGACAACGTTTAAAACTGGTTTCGGTGGGGAAATTATCGAATATGTGCCTGCGCATGATTTAGTGTTATCAAAGTTTGGCTATTTTAAAGATTATGTTGTTGAAACAATAAGAAAGAAAAAGAGGCATCTATGAAAATTATCGATGCAACCAGTCGCAGCGAATGGGATGATTATATAAAATCGCATAAAGAAGCGAATTTTTTGCAGTCTTGGGATTTTTACGAGTTTCATTTATCTCGAGGGAAGAAAGTTGTACGACGTTTGGCATTAGACGGAGAGCAAATTGTAGCCGCCTATGCTGGCGTGGTGGAAACTGCCAAACGTGGAACTTATCTTGCAATTGCTGGTGGTCCAATTCTTGATTGGAGTAACAAATCTTTAGTAAAGACGATTTTTGATGATATTAAAGGCGAGGGAATAAAGTCTAATTGCGTCTTCGTGCGTATACGACCACAGCTAGAATTGTCGGACAAATCTTTAATGTTGATGCGGGAGCTGGGTCTCAAGAAAGCCCCGATGTATTTATCGGTAGAGTATGCTGGGATTTTGGATCTTCATAAATCTGAAGAAGAGATATTGACTAGCGCGTCGCAAGGATTTCGCCGTAAGCTCCGCAAAGCAGAGAAAAATGGAATCGAGATTTATGCCGATGCGGACGAACACTCTATAAAAGAGTTTTGCAAGCTAGAGAAGAAGCATGCTGAACGCCAAAAATATGTTGCCTTTTCGTCAGATTTTCTCACCAAGCAATTTGAGGCTTTCCGTAAAAATAATGAAATATTAATATATACCGCAAAAAAGGACGGTGAAATCTTGGCTCAAAACTTTATAATATTTTATGGTCCAGAAGCTAGCTATCATTATGGCGTGTCCTCTGAGCTGGGCACAAAATATTCTGCCGCGCCACTTCTGCATTTAGCCGCAATGGAAGAAGCGAGAAAAAGAGGCTGTATTAGGTATAATTTGTGGGGGATTGTAGGTATAGAAGAAAGGAGCCACCGTTTCTTTGGTGTGTCAGAATTTAAACGTTCGTTTGGTTGTGAGGAATTAAAATATACGCCAGCCCATGATATGATTTTGAAGTCTGCAAAATATCAAATTACGAAATTGGTTGAATCTGCTCGTAAAAAAATTCGCCACGTATAAGGGCGAAGAACTACATATCTTCATTATAGCATACTTTGCTTTTTTTGTCAATAGGTGATAAAATATGCATAAGTAATATAAGGATTTTTATGGCACACATTAATAGAAGATTTATAGATAAGCACTGGTTCGTGTTCGTTCTGCGCGGTGGCCTTGCTTTAGTTTTTGGATTTTTAGTCCTATTTAGCGGGCTGAACAACCTTGAGTCTATTATTGCTGTAATTAGCATCTTTCTACTCGTGATGGGGATTATCGATGCTGCTGGCGCACTTTATAATTCCACTAAGAGACGTGGCTGGGTAAATTCAGTAATTGATTCTTTGATTGATGTCGTCTCCGCCATGTTCTTACTATTCTTCGCAAAGAGTGATTTAGTTTCTAGTCTTATTATAATTTCATGCTACACATTCGTTTCTGGTATAATTGATATTTTCCATGGCTTTCTATCTACTGTCGATCCTACCGATCGCTTTATTAGGATTTTGGCAGGTATCATTGGCACTATAATGGGATTCGTAATTCTAAATGCTGGCAATTTCGAAATCACAACTTTCATCCGCTTCTTTGGAGCATACCTTGTAATCGTAGGTGTGACTAGCATGATTTATGGTGTACATAATCGTTCTCAAAACATTGAAGACAAAATCGCGCGCAAAGAAGTTCGCCGCAAGACTACTGCTATTAAAGCCAAAAAATCCATTAAAAAGAGTAAATAGTCTTTTATATGATATAATTAAGTCTTAAGGAGGCTTATGAAGGCTGTTAAAAAAGCGATTATTACTGATGCTGGTTTTGCCAGCCGTTATCTACCAATCACTAAGACTATTCCGAAGGCAATGATCCCAATTGGAGCAAAGCCAGTGATGCAACTCTGCGTAGAAGAATGCGTCGAGGCTGGAATTGAAGAAATCATTATCGTGGCAACACCAAATACCAAGTCGCGTGAAATCTACGAAGATTATTTCCATAATCCTGCTACAAACGTAAAGGCTCTACTCGAAAAGCAGGGCAAAGCGGAACGTTTCGAACCAGTGCAGGAGGTACTAGATTTTCCAAAAATTACCGTCATCGAGCAAGATCCAACTTTGCCTTATGGCAATGGCTCGCCTATTGTATCAGCTAAACAATATGTAGAAGGCGAAGATGCTTTCGTGGTGCTTTATAGCGATGATTTAATTCTCGGAAAAAGTGACGTAAAAACGTTAATTGAAACCTACGAGCAGAATCCTGAAGCCAGGGCAGTAATTGCAGCACAAGAAATGCCTGAATCTGTCTGGAACAAGTTTGGTATGATTGCTCTAAAAGAAAATGGCACTCTTTCTCATATTGTTGAAAAACCAAAAACACCAGAGCTTAGCCCAAGCAACTTGACAAGCTACGGACGTTATTTACTTACGCCAAAAGTCTTTGACTATCTAATTCCTTCAAATACTGGCCTTGATGGTGAACTTTGGACCGTAGACGCAATTACCAGGCTTGCCGAAATTGGTGACGTAGTAGTAGCAAAAAGCTCTGGCAAATGGATTACGACTGGTGATCCTAAAAATTACTTTATGGCGCATCTTAAATATGTACTTCGTAACACTGATTACGCCGATGAAGTACGTAAATTTGTAGCTGAAAATTAATGTGCTATAATTAAATTAAGGAGAAAATATAATATGAACATGGCAGAATGGATTTTAGTAGCAATACTTAGTGTAACGCTTTTTATCTTCCTAGTAATCGCGATTATTTTAATGATAAAACTCTTCGGATTAGTAGATGAAGCTAAAAAAGTTGCAATCAAAGGACAAGATATTGCTGAAAGCGCAAACGGTGTCGTGTCCAATGTAAAAGGCATGACTTCTATCGGTGGGACCGTAGAGATGTTTGTGGATAAATATATTAATCCTAAATTGAGAGAAACTATAAAAGAAAGGAAGGAGAAAGAAGATGACAGAAGAAAAGAAAAGTAGCGGAGCTGGTAAGTTTTTCTTAGGTGCAGCTCTTGGTGCAATCGCTGGAGCAATTGCTGGAAAATTTATTTCATCTGCAAAATCTAAAGACGAAGACTGTGACTGCGATGAGGGTTGTGACTGTGACGGAAAATGCAGCGAAGATTGTGATTGCGGTTGCCACGACAAAAAAGAAGTCGAAGAAAAAGTTGTAGAGAAAAAGCCAGCCGAAAAGAAAAGCGAAGACAAGAAGAAAGCTGACGATAAATAATAATAATTACAGAATACGGCGCCTTAGGGAGCCGTATTTTTATGCTATAATTTGATATATGGAACCAAAACTAAAGCCCAGTGATTTCGTCCATCTACACAATCACACTCACTATTCACTGCTTGATGGTCTGACTAAGGTCCCAGAACTAGTAGAATTTGTCAAAAACGAAGGTATGGAAGCCGTAGCTGTGACCGATCACGGCACAATGTCGGGCTTAGTGGAGCTTTATAAGGAGTGTAATGCTGCTGGCATCAAGCCCCTTCTTGGTCTCGAAACTTACGTCGCGACACGCAAAATGACTGATAAGGATCCGGCACACGACAAGCAAAGATTTCATATTACTTTAATTGCAATGAATAACAAAGGTTTTGAAAATCTTTGTCGAATCATGAGTAACGCCGAGGAACACGGTAAATATTACAAGCCCCGCACCGATCATGATGAACTTAAAAAATACAATGAAGGTATCATTTGTTTGTCTGGTTGTATGGGTTCGGAAATTTCGGAAGCGATTAGAGCAGGAGATGATAAACGAGCTTTTGAATTAATTGATTGGTATCGAAATGTGTTTAAAGATAGATTTTATTTGGAAATGCAAGACCATGGTCACCCAAAATCTTCCACTCATTCAGAGGAGCAGAAAAAAGTAAACGATTGGCATATGGCGCATGCCAAAGAGTTAGGACTACCGCTTGTAGTAACCTGCGATGCACACTATTTGAAGCACGAAGATCAAGACGCCCACGAAGTGTTGCTCTGTATCGGTACAGCAGCAAATCTTTCCGATACTAATCGCATGACCCTTAAGGATTATGACTTACACGTAATCCCAGCGCAAGAAATTATCGACCATTGGCAAGACACTTGCCCAGAAGCCGTACTTAATACGAAAAGAATTGCTGACAGATGCAACGTGGATTTGCAACTCGGACGAATTTTGATTCCAAAGTTCCCAGTGCCAGACGGCGAGGACGAAAAGACTTATCTCGATAAACTGGTTTTTCAAGGGTTGGTTCACCGTTATGGCGGCAAAAAATTAGAAGAAACTACTGAGCTTACTGTACCAGAATGTCGTAAAATTCTTGAAAAAGTAGACGAAGGACGTGAGGATGTACATAAAATATTACCACGCATCGATTATGAGCTTTCAGTAGTGGACAAAATGGGCTATAACGGTTACTTTTTAATCGTGCAAGATTTTATCAACTGGGGCAAATCGCAACGTATCGTATACGGACCAGGGCGTGGTTCAGCAGCGGGCTCAATTCTGGCATATGCGCTTCGTATTACCGAACTTGACCCTCTAAAATACGATTTGCTTTTCGAGAGATTTTTGAATCCTGACCGTATTTCAATGCCGGATATCGACACCGATATTCAAGATACTCGTCGTGACGAGGTGATAGAATATTGTTCGCATAAGTATGGCTTCGACCGAGTGTCAAACATTGTAACTTTCGGCAAAATGATGGCAAAGAACGCGGTACGCGATGTAGCAAGAGTGCTGGAAGTTCCGTATGCGGAAGCGGATAGGCTCGCCAAAATGGTACCAGACCCAGTGCAAGGCCATCACGTGAAGCTCGCTAATGCTATCAAAGATGTTCCTGATTTGAAACACGAATACGAAACCAACCCAACCGCAAAAGAAGTGATTGATTTTGCTTCACGACTTGAGGGAACAATCAGAAATCACGGCGTCCACGCCTGTGGTGTGATTATTGCGCCAGATGATTTAGTAAAGTTCTTGCCACTTGAAGTGTCGGCCAAGGGTCCGATTGCGGCACAATTTCCAATGGGCCAGGTGGAGGAGCTTGGGCTTCTTAAAATGGATTTTTTGGGTTTATCCAACTTGTCAGTGATTAATAACGCACTTCGGATGATTCGGAAAGTTTACCATGATGATATTGATTTATCAGCTTTGCCACTTGATGACCCGGAGACTTACGCATTATTACAAAGAGCTGAGACTACTGGTGTCTTCCAGCTAGAATCTGCTGGCATGAAACGTTACTTGCGTGACCTTAAGGCTTCAACCTTTGAAGATATCATCGCTATGGTAGCACTATATCGTCCTGGTCCAATGCAGTTTATTGATTCTTTCATTAAACGTAAGCATGGTGAAGAGGAAATTACCTATCTGCATCCCGGACTTGAGAACGCCCTTAAAAATACCTATGGTATTATGATTTACCAGGAGCAGTTCATGCAGATTTCTAAGGAGTGGTGTGGATTTACAGGCGGTCAGGCTGATACTTTACGTAAAGCGGTAGGAAAGAAAAAGATTGACCTCATGAAAAAGGTCAAGCCGGAGTTTATCAAAGGCGCGGTGGAAATCGGCGGTGCGACTGAAGAAATCGCTGAAACTTTTTGGGGCCAGCTACTAGAATTTGCAAACTATTGTTTTAATAAGTCTCACGCCGCGTGTTACGCGCTAATTGCTTACTGGACGGCATATCTAAAAGCGCATTACCCAGATGCTTTCATGGCGGCTTTAATGACCGCTGATATGCGCTGGACCGATCGCTTGGCAATTGAGATTTCGGAATGTAAAAAAATGGGGTTAAAAGTCCTTGGCCCAGATATCAACCAAAGCTATGGTGATTTTGCAATCGTAGGAGGCGAGAATACGATTCGCTTCGGACTTTCTGGTATCAAAAATATGGGTAAGGCTCTAGTAGAAGATATCGTGATCCCAGAGCGCGATAAGAATGGACCATTTAAATCAATCTGCGATTTCGCTAAGAGAGTCGATTCAACTAAATTTAATAAAAAATCTTGGGAAGCCGCCATCAAGACTGGCGCGTTTGATAGCTTCGGTTCACGTTCTGACTTATTATTTAATCTTGAGGCTGTTCAAGCTTATGGGGCCAAAGTCCAAAAAGACGTGGGGTCTGGACAAGCTGATCTTTTCGCTATGATGGGAGAAGCAGGGGCAATTCCGGAAGTTGAAATCAAGCCGTCGCCTACGAAGTTCCCAGAAAAAGAACAGCTCCTTTGGGAAAGGGATTTGATGGGTCTTTATCTTTCGGCGCATCCGTTAGATAAATACGATATCTATTTTGAGGAGCAGACTCACCCAATGACTTTAATTAATGCCGAAAATGACGGGCGCATGGTCACGATTGGTGGAATAATCACTGCTGTTAGAAGTCTACTTACCAAAAAAGGCGACAAAATGGCCTTTGTAAAAATCGAAAACAAAACCGACGAAACGGAATTTATTGTGTTCCCAAGTGTATTTGAGGAATATGGTGGAAAATTAGTCGTAGACAATGTAGTAAAAGTGCGTGGGCGAGTAAACGCCAAGGACAAAGACGGGAATTTGACTTCAGATGTAAAAATTCTAGCCGAATCAGTAGAGGTAGTGTCAGATGAAGTATTGGAGAATTATCAGTCTACTGGAACTAAACTTACTGCGCCAGTAGTCGCCCCAGCCAATGGGCGACGCAAATACAGTAAATCCTCAGCCGAGAAAGTATATAATGGCGGCGGGAACAAAGCGCCTAGCAATGTTCCGCTAGATGATACGCAGAGAGTTTTAAAGGAGCCACCAAAAGACCATCGTAAAGAAAGATTATATTTGTTAATCGAAAATCCAGAAGACGCAGAAACCTTAACTGCCATTAGAAGGCTTGCCGATCTTAATATGGGTATGCAAGAAGTGGTATTAGTGATGAAGGACGGAGAGACAAAGAGACCTCTTAGAATGCCATTCAAAGTAGAAATTTCAGATGATTTAATTTCTAAATTATCCGCCCTCATCGGCGCTGAAAAAGTGAAAGTAAAATAAAAAGAGCCTCTCTTTGTAAGTTTGGCTCTTTTTGATTTACTAGCTTGGCATTAGACTTTTGCTTTCCACATCGCTTTCAGATCAATCATGGTAGCACTGCCCACGTTTTTGATTTGATAGGTATCTCC
>CAKUXN010000009.1 GCA_934700415.1 uncultured Candidatus Saccharibacteria bacterium
GGAGATGCATATATTTTCCAGAATGGCGGCGTGGTGGCTGGTACTTGGAACAAAGCCTCCGCAAGCGAACAAATCAAATTTCTAGACCGCGATGGTAGGGAAATAGCCTTAGTGCCTGGACAAACAATTGTCGAAGCCATTCCTAGCTACGGAAGTGTTGAATATTAGTCGAGTTTGTGTTAAAATATTTTAGTAATCTCTTTCCTGGTTCCGTCGTCTAGTGGTCTAGGACGTCTGGTTCTCATCCAGAAAATCGCGGGTTCGACTCCCGCCGGAATCACCATAGGCTCAAATAGGCCTTTTTTGATGTTTATATGCGTCTCGGAAGGCTAAGACCCCGACCCGCCAGCTACGCAACGCACTGTGAGCCCGTTGACCTTTTCCATGAGATTCGTACCAGGTCTGACGACAGAACTACTGAAATACAGGTCATACGCAAGGCCGCCATCGTAGTAATACGACGATGACGACCAATAGATACCGATGTAGCCACGATTGCGAGCGGACGAACCAAACCAGTGGCCGGAGTAGATAAAGTTATTGGGGAACATACGCCATTTGTTAGTGGCTACGCTAGTATCTTGGTTTGATGAGCCCGTATCGTCCATTTGTTTATCTAAGTAGGAGAACCCACCTGATAAGCCACCCATATCGCTGGTGGAGTTGGTACCGTTACCGCCGTTTGGTAAGTGCCAACCGGATGGGCAGATGGAAGTATCGCTTTTAGGATGAGCACTGAACTTATCATAATCACCAGTATCCGCTATAGCAGAGGCCCAAGTATAGTAGTTGCCATAAGAATAGACATAGTTATCATAATCCATAATATGTGCGTCAGTTGCTGAAGTGATACTTTGGCTAGGTCCAGTCGGCGTAGTGGCTGATGAAGCGTTGTTATTCCAAGTGATGTTAGTGTCGTTGTAACGTGGGAAGCGATGAGCGAGGTTATTACCAGTGAGAATATTAAGTGTAGTAGAAGTAGAATCTGTCGTATATAAGGAGTTTGCCGTGGCAATCCCGAAGTTTGCAGACTCGGTAGATGGGAGACCTGTAAACACTCCGCCATATCCTTGGGCTAGGCTCTGATTGGTGACAGAACTGTCGTTAATATTATTGCCTACGGTAGCGCCATTATCTAGTCTTAAGTTTTCTACCATCCAACAGTTACCATCTGCGAGTCTGGCTACTGTATAGACCATATTGTCACGCTTATCAGTAAGAGCGGTGATGGTGTTTTTGGCTACAGTGAGTTTACCCGTAGTAGTATCATAGGTAGTAGCAGTCATAGAGCTACAGCCTTCCCAGTCTTGGAGATAGACTGGATTATTACTACCGTCTTTCTCGGCTGGGGCCCAGATGGCATAGAGAGTAGTAATAGATGTACCATTATAAGCTGGAGCGGTGAAGACTTCGTTGGGGCCCCAGATTTTAGTGTCGTTGGTATTATCATCATCGGTGAGTTTATTCCAAGCATCACTGTCTGTGCTCCAACCTACGAAACCATAGCCTGTACGCTTAAAGTTAGAGGCGAAGAGATCAAAAGTATCGCCTCCAGCTACATTATAGTGTCTGATGCCTTTAATGCCAGTAGTGGCATTTGCGACACCCATACCAGTGGAAGCGTTGTCTGCGCCATTACCATCATATTGGACAGTGTAGATTGGGACCCAGTGAGCGTAAAGAGTGATGCCATCTCCTAGGCCAGAGCCAGCTGGAACGATATAGGTAGTACCTGCTTCGTAGTCTGTTCCGCTACCATTTGCTGTTGTGTTCCAGGATTTAATCTTATAACCAGCTTGGATGAATTTATTATAGGCACCGAGGGTAGTTGCTTCTGTGCCAGTAGAGGGTTTATTTGTCAAAATGACTTCTTGTGTTGAGATATTTGCGGATGTAGAAGAACTGCATCCTGTGTTAAAAGTGGAGCAGTTATTAACATAAGTGATAGTGTAGATTGGATTCCAGATAGCATAGAGAGTGATTAGGCCTTCTCCATTGACGTATGGGAGATTACTAATGATGTCTGATTCATCGGCGTAGGTAGGAGTAGTAGCAGTAGCATCTTCGCTCCAGCCAAGGAAGTTTGTAGGACCAGCGGCAGTAGCAGGAGTTTCGTATTCGCCAAGTAATATAGCCTTGCTGTAGGCTTCTTTTTGCATGGTTACAATATTACCACTGGCGTCGTAACCAGTAATGATGGCATAATAACCATAACCATCACCTACGCCACTACTGTCAGAGCGGAAGGCAAAGGTGACTACATCGCCAGTTATATCACATTCTATAGTATTATCTGTTGCAGTATAGTTACCTCCACCATATTTACCAGTTGTATTGCCAGCACATTTTACACCAGTACTATAGTTACTGCTAGCAGTATAACTTGGGTAGTTACCAGCCCAGAAAGAAACCCAGTCATAATTAGCACTTTCTCCACCCCATGTGAGTTTAATATGGAGAGTGCTAGCTCCTGGGATAGTGATGACTTCGTTAGTACTAGCATTATTAGGATAGTTTGCATTATTAATCTTGTTGCCAGCGTCGTCTAGGTTAGTGGTATGAGAATACTTTTCGGTATAATCTACGGTACCATATATAGCATCATAGTCTATAGTATTTATTACATCCGTAGTATTGTTATTGAAATATAGACCGTTACCATTAAAGTTTACAGTAAGGACAGGGCCCCACATGGCATATAAATTTTCTATGTTGGTTACAGTTTGGTCTATGCCATAGTCTACTCCGGGCTGGTAGGTAATGCCGGTGCCGTCTGTGGAGTTATTGCATGAATCAGTTTCAGTATTAGGATCTGTGGTAGGCTCAACTGTACACCAACCTTTAAAGGCTTTGCCTTGTCTTCTTGGTTTATTGGTACTTAAGACTACACTGGTAGTGTTAGTATCAGCATTACCAGTCTGGGGGTTGGGAGTAGGCATGTTGGCAGTATTAGCTCCATCTGCGCCATCATTAGCATGGTAGGTAATACTATAGTTGATGGGATTGCCTACGGCTATTAAGACAAAGTCATGCTCATAGGAACCGGTAGGAAGAGTAGAATCTACTCTAGCACCTAGAGTGATGGTATAAGTATCTGTGGCACTAGTAGTACAGCTAGCACTAGTAATACCATTAGCACAAGTAGTAGTATTTAGTATAGTGGCTTCATTATAGCTAGGTGAAGGGAGATAGTTAGTATTATTAAGAGAGTTTAGTTTACTAGGTAGATAACCCCATTTGTTATTGTACTGAGTATTGGTATTAAAGGAGAAGGCAAAGGGGAAAGTAGCAGTAGAGATAGAACTAATGACTTTAGTGGAGTCTACTGTGTTAACTAAGTTAGTAGCATTGGATACAGCATTACTATCACTAGTATCTGCTATACTAGACTTAATACTTAGAGTATAGCCAGAAACGTTATTAGTAGATACTTGGATACTAGTGGGAGAGGAAGAGGCAAAGGTACCATAGCTAGAAGTAGGAGAAAGGTCTAGACTTAGGAGATTGTTTACTACATTGAGGGAGAGAGTGGTGGTACTAGGATTAGCAGTACCAGAGACGGCTTCTACACCAGAGAACTTGATGTAGATGGGGGAGAGGGTGGCGAAAACGAGAAGACCTAAAGCAATACTAGAAAACTTAGCAACCAATCGCATCCTTCGCTCGCGTCCGATGAAGTTTTTGTTGGTTAATTTTATTTTGTCTATTACCCTCATGAAAATATTTGTGTACTGACCTTTATTCTTGCTTATATTTATTTTAGCATAAATAATTTCAAAAGCCTAGTGTTTTTTAATTATTTTTTATGAATTTCAATAGTGATTTGTCATCTAGCGTTTTCTTAAATTTATGATATAATTATGTTTATGAAAAAATTACCAATTGTGGCACTGGTTGGTCAGACTAATGTGGGGAAATCTAGTATTTTGAACCGCATGGCCAAGAAAAATATCGCTATTGTAGCGCGCGAAGAGGGCACGACGCGCGATAATGTAATCGCTACGATTGATAATAGTTTTATAATGATTGACACGGCCGGCCTTAAAGACCCGTCCGATGAATTTGAAGCTTCCATCCAGGAGCAAATCTTGGATGCAATTGACTCAGCCGATGCAATCCTGGTGACCCTTGATTCTGCTAAATATTTCGACCACCGCGACAAGCAAATCGCAAAAGACGCTTTGAAATCTGGTAAACCAGTATATTTAGTACTCAATAAATGCGACTTAAAAGAATCGCTACCGATTGAGGAATTTCGCGCGCTCGGCATTGCACCCGAAAAGATTTTTTATGTGTCAGCTACTACAGGTGCGGGGATTGAAAAATTGAAGAGTGTTTTGCCAAAAAGTAAGGCAGGAGACGAGCCAGAAAAATTAAAAATCGCTTTAATTGGGCACCCAAATGTAGGCAAATCTTCGCTGTTTAATATTTTGGGGAAGAAACAACAGGCGATTGTCAGCTCTAAGCAGGGCACGACGCGCGATGTTAACCGTGTGGCCATTAAGTACAAAGGTCGTGAGATTGAAATATTAGACACGGCTGGCCTTAGGAAGCCTGGCAAACGCGAAGTGGGAATTGAGAAATTTTCTGCTATCCGCACGCTTGCTGCGATTGAAGAATCCGACATTTGTTGTCTTTTGATTGACTCCACCGAACCGCATTCTAAGCTCGACCAAACTTTGGCGGGACGAATAGTAGAAGCTGGTAAAGGTATCATCATGGTAGTAACAAAGGGCGATCTTTTAGAAAACGCTACACCGACTAATTATTTTGGGGAAGAGAACATCAAAAATCGCACCGCAGCGGATTTTCTAATTGACGATTTGGAACGAGATTTTGACTTTTTGCCATATGCGCCAGTACTGATTACAAGCTCTAAGACTGGACTCAATGCAACGAAATTGTTCGAACTGGCTCTTGAAATTGATGCGAACCGCCACCTAGAAATTAAAACTTCTGACCTGAACAAAATCCTAAACGAGGCGATTCTTGCCCACGCACCAGCGGGATTAAAAAATACTCGCCCGAAGCCCAAATATATCGTTCAGACTGACACTTGCCCACCATGGTTTGTGGTACACGGGCACGATTTGGGTTTGCTCCATTGGTCCTGGAAGCGTTATCTAGAACGTAAAATCCGTGAAAAATATCCGTTCGTCGGCACCCCGATCATGTTTTCGTATCGTAGCGACAAGGGTGAAATTGACAAAAATAACTAATTGTGCTATAATGAAAGTATGTGGCGTCTCTTGACGCTCTTTTCTTTTGTGTGTTAAACTGGTGGAAGGTGGGAGTAATTTGAAAGGCGACTCTCATTTTTTGAGAACCGTACCTTTGGTGCATTAAAAAGGAGGTTTGAAAGATGACAGGTAGTGGCCCGATATACGTGGTAGATACTAATATCCTTGTCGACTATGTAGATATTCTGCCACTTTCCAGGAGTAAAAACGTAACGCTCCGAGAACCCACAATCAACCTTAGCGAAGCGCACATCGTGATTCCGACCGCGGTAATCCGCGAATTGTCTAGCTTTAAGAAGGAGAAAAGCGAACGCGGAATGGCGGCGCGCGTAGCACTAAGAAGACTACGTGAACTGAGCGAGGGGCGAATTCAGACTATGGGTGATGCCTACAATTTGAATGCGCCGATTTTGATGAACTCTGGCAAACAACGTTTTTCGATTTTGCCAGTACACGCAAAGTTCAAGAAAGCCCTGCCGTTTATGCCGTCTGAAGACGACATGGACGGCCAAATCATCCTAGCGGCTCTCAGTGTAACTTTCATCTTGAAAGGGCTCCCTATCGATGGCACAGCTCAGATGTCAGATGTTTTATCTTTTGAATCAAACGGAGTAGTGCTTTTGACTAATGACAACGGCTTAGCCATTCGTGCAAGGGAACGCGGAATCAAGACTAGTCGCTACGGGTACAAATATCCCGAGCAATACACTGGTAGGCGCGATGTAGTGGTTCCGAAAGAACTTTTTTCGGAATTTATCAGTAGCAAGAAGCTGTCTAGTGCGGAGTTTGAAAGAATGATGCCTGACGAACGGCCATTGGTAGCTAATGAGTTTATCGTCATGAAAGTGGCAGATGAGCTGGATTATCCAAGCTACTATGACCCCGAGTTTGATCCGTATTTTTCTAACATCGGTCGCTATGATGCCGACACGGATATGATTGTGCCATTAAAATACGTTAGTAGCTTTCCAGTAAAGCCGCGTAATCCTGGCCAAGCGATTTATGCCGAAGCGCTCACGAACCCAGATTTTGCAGCTGTCATATGCACTGGCCCAGCGGGGTGTGGCAAAACTTTCATGGCCACTGTATATGGCTACAATGCTTGTAAAGACGGTGAATTTATCGGCGTAACCGTAATCCCGTGTGAAAGCCATAGCAAAATCGGGGCTCTCCCTGGTGACCTAGACGAAAAAATGGATCCCGACGTGCAACCACTTAAGAATGCTCTTAGAAACTATCTTCTAATTGACGATTCTAAGCTAAGAAAAGAGCTGGATACTTTGAAGAAATTCGGCACCGATTCGAAATCCAAAAAGAACGGTGATTCTTCAGAAGACGACAATGGTAGCAAGCAGCGCTCGATCAAGGCAAAATTAAAAGATCGCGTGGATTTGATTTGGGAAAACTGGTTTTCTAGTATTCCCATCGAAAATGCTCGTGGCCGAGATTTTGCTTACGAACTGGCCGTCTACGACGAATTCCAAGACCAAAACGTATCACAAGCTGATACTTTGATTAAGCGACTTGGCAGCGACGGTAAAATCATCATTACTGGTGATATCGAACAAATTCATGCACCATACCTTGACCGTTCAAATAACGGCTTAGTGTATGCGTCGCGACTTTTGTACGACAACCCGATGGTGGCACAAGTCTGCTTTACCGAGGAAGAAATTATTCGTCATCCGCTGGTCCGAGCAGTAGCTACTAGGCAAAGAGAGCGGACCCTCACATCAAAGAACCTTGAACCTTAACCCTAAAGCCCCGTTCTATACGGGGCTTTTTCATGGTATAATGCCTTTATGAAACTTGTCGTAGGCTTAGGAAATCCTGGTGGAAAATATAATTTTACGAGACACAATAGTGGTTTTCTTGCGCTAGATTTTTATTTTGAATTGCGGGGGCTTAAATGGGAAGCTAAGCCACGCTTTAATGCAATATGGGCAAGAGAGGGTGATGTGATTTTTATTAAGCCTCAAGGCTACTACAACGAATCTGGGCGCGTAGTGGCAGAATATATGCGATATTATAAAATTGATTTATCAGATATTTTGGTCATTTGTGATAATTTTGACTTAGAATTTGGCAAAATCCGCCACCGGTTAACGGGCGCAGCGGGCGGAAATAACGGGCTAAAATCTATCGACGCCGCACTTTCCACTTCCGATTACGCTAGAATTCGGATCGGGACAGGGAATGACGCCTTAAGGCAACAGATGGGGGATGTGGATTTTGTCTTGTCGCGTTTTACCGCCGACGAAAAATCACAGTTGCCTGAAATTTTAGGAAAAGTAGCGGAAGAAATCGATAAATTAAACTAAACTCCAGGAATTAAGACCGAGAGAGCGGAGACGCCCTTTGATTTCGAGAAGAGTGACGGCTTGATTAAAAACTTCGGGTGGAAGGTTGGTGGCTTTCATAATGTCATCACCATTTCTTAAACCAGTAGCAATCGCCTGGAGAATTTTGGTTTCGACATCGGTGTCGCCAAGAAGGTTTTGACTTTTCATATTTTTACGTTTTTTCAGATATTCATCTGGAAATAATTCGCGCAAAATGTCGTCTGGCTCGGTATAGGGAAAGGCGCCTTGCTTAATTAACTTATTGCAGCCTTGAGAATACGAGCTGGTGATATTGCCGGGGACCGCAAAGACATCTTTGCCTTGCTCAAGAGCGTGGGTCGCCGTATTTAAAGAGCCCGATTGCTCGGCTGCTTCTACTATCACTACCGCATCAGACAGCCCGGCAATAAGACGGTTGCGATAGAGAAATGAAGCTTTCTGTTCGATGCGACGCTTATTCGTAGCTTCGTCGATAAATTCCGCTGGAGCAAGAGGGGCGTTTTGATCTTTTATAGATGGGTATTCTGAAATGATTGCGCCGCCAGTTTTCAATATCTCTTCCGCTAACGGACGGTGGGCTTTAGGGTAAATATCATTAATCCTGGTGCCAAGAACTGCCACAGTAACACCGCCAGCGTCAAGACAACCCCTATGCGCGATAGAGTCGATACCATAAGCTAGGCCCGAAACGATGATTACACCATGCTTCGCCAGCTCATAAGAGAGCTTATAAGCGATTTCTTCGCCGTATTTGGTATTATGGCGCGAACCGACGATAGCGACGGTCTTTGAGCGCTTTTTGATGTTATTTTTTAGCACATTTTCTGGTAATTTGCCATAAAAATACAATATTTTAGGCTTAAGCGCAATAGTATCTAACACCTCTGTAAAATTATGCTCTTGGGGTGAAATTTGGTTGATTTTTTCAAAAAAGTGTGAAAAAAGTGTTGACATATTTTCTCCTGTGTGATATAATGATTGAAGTTAGGGCTTAAAAAAGAGTCCTACACCGCACCTAAATAAGTTATAATTTCAGCTATACTTATTTAAGTTTAGCAGAAATTGCGTGCTTTTGAAACCCTTTCGCGCAATAAATTTCTTCATGGTTTATTGTTATAAGTATTACCTCCACTTTGAAAGGATCATTTCGAAGGCATAGCAATCCCTCTAACCGGCGGGCCCCAATTTGTGTGAGGTGGGTTGCGCTTCCGGGGTTCACCCGGTATAGAAGTGAAGTGTTAGAGGGCCAAAATACCCTCAGGTGATGCCCACCCTTACCTGAGGGTTTTTTGATGGTAAAAATATGGCAAAATGGATTTATGAGAATCTTAGATACGCCAATTGCCAAAGAAGAGCTTATCAAAACTTCTTCAAATTTCGACCCAGTGCGGATGCAAAGATATTATGATGGTTTTACAATGATTGAACAATTATCTGCTGCCTTTTAGATTATGGTTGACGTATATGATATTATAATTATATGGCAAAAAATTTAGTGATAGTAGAGAGCCCGGCGAAAGCACATACGATTGAGAAATATCTTGGGTCGGATTTTAAAGTACTGGCGAGCGTGGGGCACATTCGGAAAGATACGAAGGTAGATAAAGCTACTTTTGATGTAACTTACGAAATAGACCCAGAGCATAAATCTATTATCTCTGAACTTAAAAAAGAGGCTGCTAAGGCAGATAAAATCTGGCTAGCAACCGATGAAGACCGCGAAGGAGAATCGATCTCGTGGCATTTGTGCGAAGTGTTGAGATTACCAAAAGATACTGCGCGAATTACTTTTCATGAAATTACCAAGCCTGCACTAGAGAATGCAATCAAGAATCCGCGAACGGTGGATATGGATATGGTATCGTCACAACAAGCCAGACAAACGCTGGATATGCTAGTAGGGTACGACTTATCGGATATGGTGCGGAAAAAGGTGCCCGGAGCGGTATCGGCAGGGCGCGTACAATCACCGGCTTTAAGACTAATTGTAGAGAGAGAAAAGGAAATTGAAAAATTTGCCAGAAAATCGTCATTTAAAATTAGTGGGCAGTTTATTGACCGAAAATCACCAGCTCAGAATGCTTCTTTTTTGGCAACCTACGATGGAGTGGCACCAGAGGATGAAAAAACGGCAAGAGAATTACTGGAAAAATTGACTGGGGTAAATTTTATAGTAGAAGACGTAGAAAAGGCCGAGGGAACTAAAGCGAACCCCGTGCCTTTTACTACGGCGGCACTCCAAATTGAGGCAAATAGTAAGCTTGGGTTTTCGTCGCGAACGACAATGAGCGCTGCGCAAGGACTATACCAGGCAGGCTTAATCACTTATCACCGCACAGATTCTTTGAATTTATCGTCGCAAGCGATGGGAGCGATGGCGGGGTATATTAAAGAACAATTCGGCGACCAATATTTAAAGACGCGACATTTCAAAACGAAAGACGCTTCGGCACAAGAAGCACACGAGGCGATTCGTCCGACGGACGTTCGTCGTTTGTCGGCGGGAAAAAATGAATATGAAAAACGACTTTATCAGCTGATTTGGGCAAGAACGCTAGCTACGCAGATGGCGAATGCTAAGGTCGCCAAGACGACCATTACTATAAAAACTCTCTCGACGGGTCCTGCCGTCGTAGCTTCCCCCACCGTCGCAAAAGCTCCGGCGGGGGTCCCCCCAACTCCGTCACCCGTCGATGAAAAGTTCATCGCTAAAGGTGAAGTGGTGGTATTTGATGGGTTTTTGCGCGTGTATGGGAAATCCAAGGATTTGGAGCTTCCTAAAGTGTCTAAGGGCGATGCCCTTGATTGCCTAGAGCTGACTGCGCGGCAGACTTTCGCAAAGCCGCCAGCAAGATATACCGAAGGTTCACTAGTGAAAAAATTAGAAGAGCTAGGTATCGGACGGCCATCGACCTACGCGACGATTATGACGGCGATTCAAACGCGAGGGTATGTGGTGAAAGGTGAATCGGAAGGGGAAGAACGTGAAGTCGTCGTTCTCTCGACGGGTCCTGCCGTCGTAGCTTCCCCCACCGTCGCAAAAGCTCCGGCGGGGGTCCCCCCAACTCCGTCACCCGTCGAGAGAACACGAATCGTCAGATCCACCGTTAAGGAGAAATGTGGGGCGAATAAGGGTAAGTTAATTCCGACTGCCATTGGGGAGTTAGTAGCGGGATTTTTAACTGATAATTTTAAGAACATTGTAGATTATAAATTTACAGCTAACATCGAAAAGGATTTGGACCTCGTGGCAGAGGCCAAGCTGGAACGGGTTAAAATGCTCCGAGATTTCTATGGACCGTTCCGTGATACGGTGCTAATTGCGCAAGGCGTGGAAAGATACAATAACGCACGCCTACTTGGTCACGACCCTGAGACCGGCAAGCCAATTTACGCCAAAATAGGGAAAAACGGTGGGTTCATTCAGCTTGGCGACAACGAAAAAAGCTCCAACGAAAAACCTCGCTTTGCACCTTTGCCAAAGCGAAAATCGGTGAAAACTGTGACCTTAGAGCAAGCTTTAAAACAATTAGCCTTACCAGTTTTACCGCGGCTACTTGGCAAAGCCCCCGATGGCGCTGAATTAATTGCAGCAAACGGTCCGTTTGGCCCTTACCTTAAAGGCGGCAAATACAATATTCCAATGAAAGATTTTGATCCATATACCGTAACACTAGAAGAAGTTTTGCCTCTATACCAGAAAAAAGTCGATTCAATGATTGCAGACTGGGGTGAAATCCAGATTATTAATGGTGCTTATGGACCATACGTAAAAGGCCCAGGTAGACGTAATAATGTAAAAGTACCAAAAGACACCGATCCAAAATCGATTACGCTTGAACAAGCTAGAGAAATGTTGGATAACAAGCCAAAAACTGCACATAAAACCAGACGCGGAGCACGTGGTAAAAAGAAAACTGCTAAGAAGAAATAATTTATCTTCTTATTATATCACACTTATGCTTAAAAGTCAATATTTACAGGGGTAGAGCCGACTTTTCTCTTTAACGTTTATGTTTTTTATAATTTTCTTTCACAAATGTAAAAAATGTGCTACAATAGTAATAGAAAATAAAGAAATCCGTAGTTGACATATACAGAAACTATGGTATAATAAGTATAATTAACAACATTAACTGGGTTGGATAAAGGAAAATACTGATGGACCAAAATGCGGAAATCCTCAAAAATGCAATCTCCGGAAGCCTAAAAATCATCGAACAAGAACGTGAAAAAGAAATCATCTCGCGTCGTTTTGGTCTCTCCGGTAACAAAGAGACTCTTGAACAAATCGGAGAAATGTTGTCAATTACACGTGAACGCGTAAGACAGCTTGAAAAAGCCATTTTGATTCGTCTTCAAATTTCCGCAGAAGAAAATCAAATCCCAGAACTTGCCGCAGCCGAAAAACTCTTAATTCGTAATCTTACCGAAATGGGCAGAGTAGCAAGACTCTCCGATCTCGCCGATAAAGTTTACGGTCGTAATGCTACCGCTTCCGAAAGGACTGGTATTTATTTTATTGCTACTTTTTCTAAAAGCCTAGCTGTCGTAGAGGAGAACGACAAATACAACGCCGCTATCGGCATCGCTGAATATGGCGACGAGAAGGCAATCCGCCTCAAAGTAGATGAAATTGTCAAATTGATTCGCGAACACAAATCACCAATGACAATCGATGAGCTTGACAATAATCTAAATTATGAGCATCCTGACCACATAAAAGCTATCGCGTCAATTTCAAAGCTCCTCGCTACTCTTAACGGAGTGTGGGGCTTAGCTAAATGGCCAATGGTAAATCCAAAAAATATTCGCGACAAGATTTTTGTGATTTTAGAAGGGAAGAAAGAGCCGATGCATTTCTCGGATATTGCTAAAGAAATTGCAGCTTCCAATTTTAAACGCAAAAATGTGACTGTTCAGGCTATCCATAATGAGCTAATTAAAGATTCGCGTTTCGTATTAATCGGTCGTGGAATTTACGCACTCTCATCTTGGGGCTATAAAAAGGGAACGATTTCGGAAATCATCACCTCTATCCTTGAAAAATCTGACACTCCACTCTCGAGAGAAGAAATCGTGAAGCAAGTACTTCGTACTCGCAAAGTAAAAGAAACGACGATTTTGCTTAATCTCCAAAATAAGAAATTGTTCAAAAAAGTAGATAAGAACTCTTATACATTAGCCTAATTTGTGCTAGAATAGATTCATGGACGCAGTCATACATTTTATTCTAATGCCAATATTTTGGATTCCCGTGGTGGGAGCTTTGGCATATTTTACTTATCGAAATTACAAGAAATTAAATAAACTCAAGGTATTAAATGTAGATTCGGTACTTTTGATGCTTGAAATTCCGCGTACTAATGACAAAAAAGAGCTAGCGGCGGAGCAGTTGTTTGCTTCTTTGCATGGTATTTTACGCGACAAGCAAGAGCTAAAGAATTCTGGCGGAGTACAGGAGCATTTGTCTTTTGAAATCGTTTCTACTTCTGGGCAAATCCGTTTCTATGTGTGGGTGCCAAAGATTTTACAAAGTTTTGTGGAGGGGCAGATTTATTCGCAGTACCCGACCGTACAGATTTACAAAATGAACGAAGACTATGTTGATTCCCGGAATAAATATCCAATCAGTTACACTGCCGAGCTAGGTTTAATTGAAAATGAGGTTTTGCCCATTAAGACGTTTGATTCGTTCGAGGTAGATCCTTTGGCAGGCATTACTGGCACCTTAGCTAAGCTTAGCCCTGAGCAGACTGAAGAGATGTGGATTCAAATTTTGACCCGTCCGATTCCTGATGATTGGCATAAGGATACTACCGACAAATGGGTGCGCAAAGTTAAAGCCGGCAAAAAGACCTTGTTTGGTGGTTCTTTTGACTGGACTTACGTAATTGAAATATTAGGGGCCTTATTTAGACCGCCAGCCGGTGGTACTGGTTCGGATGTAAAAGTGGAGCTGTCCGAGCGCGCCAAAACGCAAATTGCTAAAGCCGAAGAGAAAGCTACCAAACTTGGCTATGAAGTAAAAATCCGTTTAGCTTATTTGGGGCACAGCGATGTGGATGCTAAGCTCAATATGCAGGCCCTCGTAGGTTCATTTAAACAGTTCAACTCAACTAATTTGAATGGTTTTAAACAGGTCGGCGGTACTTTTAATGCCGATGCCTTATCCTCCTATAAGTTGCGTGCTTTTGCTGACCATGGTTTTATTTTAAATATTTCAGAATTAGCTTCGGTGTATCATTTACCACATACCTCCGTAGAGACACCTAATATCGTCTGGGCTTCTTCAAAGACAGCTGAACCGCCAGCCAAATTACCAGTGCTTACTGGTGAAATTTCTAACGACGAAAATATTTCAGCCTTTGGCTTAACAAACTTCCGCGGCATTAATCATCAATTTGGCTTAACCAGACGTGATCGTTCACGCCATGTATATATTATTGGCCAGACGGGGGCAGGGAAGAGTGGTATGCTAGAACTTTTGGCACTTTCAGATATCTTCTACAACCAAGGTTATTGTATTATCGATCCGCATGGTGATTTCGCAATTGATAATTTAAAATTTATCCCAGAATCTCGCATTAAAGACGTCGTGTACTTCAACCCAGCCGATACGGCTTACCCAGTAGCATTTAACCCATTAGAGGTATCAGATCCGGCCAAGAAGCCTAATGTTTGTTCGGAAGTGATTGGCGTGCTTAAAAGGATGTTCGGCGACTCTTGGGGCCCAAGACTCGAGCATATTCTCCGTTATACCCTTCTGGCTCTGCTCGACCGGCCAGAGACGACGTTACTTGATATTTCCCGTATGCTAACCGATAAAGATTTCCGTAAAGAAACGCTCGATTATTGCCACGATGTCACGGTTTTGCAGTTCTGGAAACATGAGTTTGGTCAATGGAATGATAAGCAGGTAAACGAGTCGATTGCTCCTGTGCTTAATAAGGTAGGTGCCTTCACTGCTAACCCTATTATCCGTAATATCATCGGCCAGCCAAAATCATCATTTGATATTCGTAAGATTATGGATGAAGGTAAAATCCTCGTCGTCAATCTCTCTAAAGGTCTAATCGGCGAAGATAACGCTGGAATTCTTGGCGCTTTCCTCGTCACTAAGGTCCAACTCGCTGCAATGTCACGCTCAGACATCCCAGAAGTCAAAGACCGTCGACCGTTTTATTTGTACGTAGATGAGTTCCAGAACTTTGCTACTGATTCGTTTGCAGTAATATTGTCCGAAGCGCGCAAATA
Source organism: uncultured Candidatus Saccharibacteria bacterium (assembly GCA_934700415.1). GTDB lineage: Bacteria > Patescibacteriota > Saccharimonadia > Saccharimonadales > Saccharimonadaceae > Nanosyncoccus. The sequence continues at coordinate 14,840 of CAKUXN010000009.1, forward strand.
CGGCCTTAATTTAACTGTAGCCAACCAATATGTCGCACAAATGACTGAGTCGGTGCGTGATGCGGTGTTTGGTAACGTAGGTACAACCATTTCTTTCCGCGTATCAGCTGACGATGCGCCAATTCTAGTTAAACAATTTGAGCCTACTTTCGACGCATCTGATTTGCTACAGCTCAATAACCGTCACTTCGTAATTTCGATGATTATTAACGGTGAGAAGGTCCCGGCTTTTTCAGCTACCACTTTATCGATCCCCGATTCACCGTCAGATAACTTTGACGCTATAATTAATCATTCTAGGAGCCTTTATGCTCGTCCGCGCGCCGACGTAGAAGCTGAGATTCGCGACACCATTGAACAATCTGAAAAATATAAAAAAGAACTCTCAGATTCGGGTAGGCAAGAGGGAGCGGTAAGTTTTGCGCCGGTCTTTAAGAATGTTGAACCCGAACAAAAACCGAACTTTAGAAAAGCACCCACGCCGCAAGCAGATTTTAGACGTACCAATATGAGCCCAAATGTCGCTGAGGGTAAATAAAGATTGGGACTAAAAGATTTATCGAAGTT
>CAKUXN010000010.1 GCA_934700415.1 uncultured Candidatus Saccharibacteria bacterium
CAATCCAGAAGACATACTTAACAGAATAAAAATTAAGCTGCCAGATTTAGAAACGCAGCAAAAAATCGTCCAAGTTCTCGAGGCATGGGATAGTTGCATTGATAAAGTAGGAAAATTAGTAAAATATGAAAAAGACAAACTGAGATGGTTAACTTACAAATTAGTCTGCAACAAAGAAAATACAAGGACAGAAAAACTATGTAGTTTAGCGAGAATAACAACTGGTAAAAAAGACGTAAATCAAGGATACAACAATGGCAAATATCCATTTTTTACTTGCGCAAAAGAACATACTTGGAGTAATGATTATTCCTTCGACGGAGAGGCAATCTGTATTGCCGGAAATGGTGAAATTGGAAAATCTTTTTATTATAACGGCAAATTTGAGGCATATCAACGAACATATGTTTTAACCAATTTTATAATATCAGGGCAGTATTTAAACTATGTAATCAAAAGTTTGTTCAAGGAAATGGTAGAGCATCAAAAACAAATGAGTGCTATGCCGTATATCAAACTTGAGACATTAAAAAATTTTGTAGTGCCAGTTCCAGATAACCAAGAAATAGATAAAATCATTGAAGTATTAAATGATGAAGACGATATAGTCAGTATTTATGAAAATGTTCTATACACAATGGATCTTCAAAAACAGTTTCTCCTCAACCACCTCATCTCTGGCGATTTAGATGTTAGTAATATTAAACTCGAAAAAGGAAAGGAGCAAAAATGATAGATGTAGATTTTGACGAAGTAAACGAATCGCAATTCCCCGCCGTAGAATTGTTAGTTAAACTCGGCTGGACATACCTTAGTCGCGAAGAAGCCGACAATGCCCGCGATGATGACCATAGGAAAGTAATTCTTACCAATATCGCTAAAAGCGCGCTCATGCGCATCAACGATTATGACGGCAAAAAGTTCGACGAACCCGATATTGCCGCCAAAGTCGACGAGCTAGAAAATACCGAATTCAATGGACTTATCGACACCTGCCGAGAAATCAGCGGTCGTATCATGCCAAAGCTCGGCGGTGGGACTATCAAAGTTTTCGAAAACGGCACCTATCAAGACCGTTCTATCCGCTATATTGACTTTGATAATCCAGAAAACAACGATTATCATGTAACAGTAGAATACAAAGTCAACGGCAACGAAGAAAATCTTCGCGCCGATATCATACTTTTTATTAACGGAATCCCAATAGCCGAAATCGAAAACAAAAAATCTAGCGAAGGCTACATAAAAGCCATTAACCAATTACATCGGTACCAACGCAAAGAATATTCACCAAAGCTATACACTTTTCTACAGCTTCTTATCGCTATGGACGGGCTAAATGCGGTTTATGGCACTACTGATACTCCAGATGAATTCTTTGTCGGATGGCGAGAAAAAGACCTAGGTCTAGCAAAGTCTAAAGATAAAATCGAAGAAATCCTTTCAACTAAACTTAATCAAGATATTCTCACACAAATTAAATCTGACCTCAACGGCTATGTAAGACCAATCGAACCGCGAAGCTTCCTTCCTCAAGATGAACTTATTTATGGCATGCTACGAAAAGACCGCATCTTGGACATTATTCGCAATTTCGTATTTTATGATGGGTTACATAAAAAAGTCGCACGATACCAACAATACTTCGCAGTTAAGAAAACTCTGAAGCAAATCTCTACCATGGATCCCAAAAATCCAAATCGCAGAAAAGGCGGTATTATTTGGCATACGCAAGGCTCCGGAAAGTCGCTTACTATGGTCATGCTTGTCCGTGCTCTCATTGAAGACGAGAATATAAAAAATCCCCGCGTCATTATCGTAACCGATCGTATCAATCTAGACCGACAAATCAAAGGTACTTTTGAAAACGGTGGGCTCAAAAAAGATATAGTCCGCACCGTTAGTGGTGAAGATTTACTTCGCAGGATTAAGAATAAGGACGATAGCGTACTAACTACAATTATCGATAAATTTAATTCCGCCAGTAACCGCAGTAAAAGTTTTGTCGACGAAGATCCGAACATTTTCGTCCTAGTAGATGAAGCCCATCGTTCGCAAAGTGGCGAAGCAAATCTCAAAATGCTTCAAATGATTCCAAACGCCTGTTACATCGCATTCACTGGCACGCCACTACTCAAAAAACAAAAAACTGAGAATAAATTCGGCGAATTCATTGATAAATACACTATCGATGATGCTCTCGCTGACAAAGTTATCGTCCCGCTAATTTATGAAGGAAGATTCATTCCTCTAGAACAAGACGAAAACGCCATCAATCGCAAAACCGAAAGGCTTCTCTCCACACTGAACGAAGAGCAACGTGAATCGGTTGCCAAAAGCGTAGAAAAAGATATCAAGCGTAGCGCCAAAGCTGGTATCGAAGAAATATGTTACGACATCGCAGAGCATTACCAAAAAATCTTTCAGAACACTGGTTTAAAAGCTCAGATTGTTACGCCGAATAAAAAATCCGCACTCCTCATGCAAAAATGGTTTAAGGCAGACAATACTATAAAAACAGCCCTTGTCATAAGTGACGAAAACGGCGAAATCTCAGCCGATGATGAAGATAAATTTGAGGTCAAAGACTATCTCGATGAAATTAAATATAAATTTTCTAGTCTCAAAAACTATGAGGACATGGTAGTTGACGATTTCACAGATAATAACAAAGGTATAGAGATACTCATCGTAGTAGATAAACTTCTAACCGGTTTTGATGCCCCTAGAAACACCGTTCTCTATTTAGCGAAACCCTTAAAAGACCATAATTTACTCCAGGCTATAGCAAGAGTAAATCGAGTATTTAGCAACAAAAACCAAAAGATTGAAAAAACCGCTGGTTTCATAATAGACTATTCATCTAATGCTGCAGCAATTAAAGAAGCGATGGCGTTATTCGGCAATTTTGACCCAGATGATGTCCATGGCACATTAATCGATGCAAACGAAAAGAAAGCTGAAGTTGAAGAAGAATATCAAAAACTACTAGACATGTTTAGAGGTAAGATATTGAATTCGCAACAGGATTATATTGAAATATTACGAGATGACGCAACTCGTCGCGAATTCATCGACCAGCTCAATTCACTCTTAAACACTTTCGCAGAGTATTCGTGTTTGAGAGATATCGACAGCAGATTCGTAGATAACATAGCTTCAGATCTCAAAAAATTTGTCGAAATTAAGAGAACTGCCAAACTAGAGTTTGGTGACGAAATAGATCTTCGCCAATACGAACGCGAGCTTAAAAGAATCACAAACGACCATATCACCGCAGAACAGGCCGAAATACTAATTCAGCCAATCGATATAAATAATTCAGAAGAATTTAAGAAAGCCATCGAAAAATTAGGCAGCGACAAATCTAGAGCCGAAGCAATTGCTGCGCAAACAGAGCGCCGAATCACCGAAATTTTCAAAGCGCATGGTGATGTGGTATTATGGCAAAAATTTTCAGATCGCATCCAAGCAATTATTGATGCATTGCGTGAAGAAAAACTAGCCGACATCGAGGCTTTGAAACAACTTTCGCTTATTACGAGTGAAATAAATTCTCGTAAAGACGACGAGCTCCCAAAAGCCATTCAAAAGCAAAACGGCGCCGATATTTTATACCGCAACTTAAAAGACATCGTTCCTCCTTCAGAGCAATACGACAAACATATCTTATCATTAGCAAAAATTATTCAAAACAATGCTATTATTGACTGGTGGAAAAATTACGACCAAAAACGCATTATCGAAAACTACCTAGATGATTATATCTACGACAACATGCAAGTTCCAGAATCTACCAATAAAAAAATCCGCGAAAAAGTTCTAGAGCTTGCCGAAAATAACTACACTCTTTTCGGAGAATAATCATGGAACAAAGAAAGTTCCGATATGGTAAGCGTACCTATAACTATGTTTTGGAGCGTTCCAAAAGAAAAACATTTAGCCTAATCGTATTTCCAAATATGAAGATGTCTTTACGGGTGCCGTTAGATGCGCCGGATTCGGATATTGATAACTTTTTGATTAAAAAATGGCCCTGGCTAGAAAAGCAGTTAAGTGAATTAAACCGCTATAAGAAAAATCCAGTCACCAAAACCTATGTCTCGGGCGAAAGCTTTTATTATTTAGGCAGACAATACATGTTGAAGGTCGAGAAGAGTTCAATAGAAGGAGTTAGTATTTCACCCGGAATTATTACCGTAAAAACACGTATGAGCTTAAGAAATTCCGAACACAACAAAGCGATTTACGAAAAATGGTATTTAGAAAAATGCGAATCAGTTTTCAAAAAAGAACTAATTTCTGCAGTTAAAGATTACGACATTGCGATAATACCAAAACTCAAAATCCGCGAAATGAAAACCCGCTGGGGTAGTTATCAGAAAAACAACACAATCAACCTGAACCCAAAACTTTTGCAAGCTTCAAGAGCAGCCATTCGCTACGTAATAACACACGAGCTATGCCACATAGAATATAAAAATCATGGCAAAGATTTCTTCACTCTTTTAGAATCTCGCATTCCAGATTGGAAAAAAATCAAAGATGAGCTAGAGCTAAAATTCGGATAAAAACCTAAAACTATATTATAAATCATTCTCCAATTGCTGGAATATATGCCATTTCAAGTGAGATCATTTTTCGATATTTTTCACTTAATTGCTTATAATACTTTATACCACTTCGGTCCCATTTATGCCATTAATTATTGGTGTAGCATCTAAATATCTTTGAGCGTTTTTTGTATAATTCGACAAAACCACGAATAACCCATAATCACTCTCACGCATTGTCCCTTTTAACGATTGAACAATAGACTCTTGTATGTCGCTTGACCTGTACTAGTATACAGGGTGGCAATTCATCTTTATCCACACCGTGGTCACCACTATGTACAAAAATCTTAGTACGGTAACCCATCACCCTAAGCAAATCTACAATAAATCCTTCTAAATCATATTCTTTTAGCTGACGCGTCAATTCCTTCAATATATAATCTCTCGTACTTTCCTTTATTTCGTCCGCCGTCACTCCAACACTATCATCTTCTCATAATACTCTTTTTTCAAAATTCTCGCCTAAAGATTCCAAAAACTCCGAAGCATAATTTTTAACCATAAAGAGAGAAGCAAATGAACCTATTTCATATAAAGCCCCTTGCAAAAAAGCTGTACGTGGTAAATGTTTTAGCCATCTTACCTTACGCTGCTATGAAAAATTCTGATTCGTTCGCATCATACTTATAGTCATTTCCGACGATACCAATATTTATTATCCAATCGCTCTTTGATGGGAATATAGCATAATCGCCTTCTCTCATTTCATTGGCAAATCTAAACAAAATACCAACACCAACATTAACACTTCCCCTTTTTGCGTCCGAGTATATATCCATATATTTTTTTGCGAAAAGCTTCTCGCTCTACTGGCAAATTCGAAAGATCACCCATCTCTTTCCAACCGATAGCGATAGTGTTTTTATCCATAAAAAGAGGCTCATTCGATTCCGGTGTATGAATCCCCCATATTCTTTTCTTCAATGTCCATTTACACTCACTCCTCTAACAATTATTATAACATATTCAGACTCTTACGGTTGCCTTCTAGCTAAAAATGTCGTTCGGCCTTCGTCAATCTTCGCAACGATTTTGTCAAAACAAACTTCTTGTATCATTTTATTCCATTTTCTTCGATCAAATTTAGACTCTATATTATTTTTATTTGCAATATCCATTTCGACAGTTCATTCAATTCGTCTTCTGGCACCGCCCCAGACACTTCCGCCAGTCAATATAACCCCCGCTAATCTGATGATATCCAGCATTAATTAGTCTCTCTGTAAGCGAACAAGATATATCCTTTTTCTTTTTAAAAAACTCTTTGGCCGTATAAATTTTCATAATTTTATTATAGCATCCCGCATTCCATAATTATAAACCAACAAAAAGCTCCCTTCAGAGCAAATCCATAGTGAGCCGGGAGGGACTCGATTCGAAGAACGAGTCCCGACCAACAAAAAAATCCTCTCTCGAGGAAGTGGTGAGCCGGGAGGGACTCGAACCCTCGACACCAAGCTTAAGAGGCTCGTGCTCTAACCAGCTGAGCTACCGGCCCATACTCACCTCATATAATTATATCACAAACTCACTTTTTTACAATATCCCAACTATTTCAACATCAAAAGGTGTTTTCTACATTACCCACTTAGCATCACGCACTGCAAACCGCACGCATCCCGCCGACGCCCCCCCACCAAACTCCAAGCAATCCTCTTTTTCATACTGTCATTATATAACAAAAATCCAAAACTTTTCCGTGTCTTAAATGTCTAACCCTTGATATCTTTTATATGTTTTTGGACTATTGCATCTTCCGGTCTTTCTAAAGGTTTCAATTTCTCAAAAATAATTCTCCAATATTTTTTCATCAATTCTGAATCCTTCATCTTTCCATAAATATCTTTAAAATGGCAATTATACCCAAGCAAATATTCATCTTCATTTAAATTTCTTACCTTCCAATTTCCTCTATTTATAACGCCAACCATAGGAACAATAGGAACAACTCCAGCCTCGTCTAGATATTTTCTTAAATTCTCAACGTGTACACGATTTTGCATTATAGGGCTATAAAAATACGATTTCTTCCGCCCAACATACTGAATCCATTTTTTTCTTTTAGCATCACCATAAATATTTCCTCCATAGTTTTTGCATTCAAAAACAAAACCACATATGATTTCTTTCACTCTGTCCTTTATATTACTTCGTTTCATCGTGTTCAATATATAATCACCGTATTCCAAACCTCTTCTCATTAAAATCTTTTTGTACTTTCGTACTAATCTTTTCCATCTTTTTCTTTCTTACGTTTTCCAAACAACTTTCCTAATTGCATCGCATAGCCTACTTTTTCAGAAACATTAATCACATCGCCTAGCCCAGGAACTTTTCTCACTTCATCATAGGCTTTTTGGTGCACTGCAGCTTGTGTCGTCGGTATTGTTCCGCGCAAAGCTTGTCTTGCCACACTTTCGGCCGCCCCTTTCAAAGCACCTTTCGCTGCCGCCTTCGCCGTTGTTTCCGACGCATTTTCCATAAGGAGATCCATATATTGCTGATTTAATGGGCTTTTGCTAAATTTTGATTCAAATTCACCTACATCCTTACATTTTTCACCAAGCTTCTCTATTTCAACAAATAAAGAATTAATTTTTTCTTGCGTCTTTGCGCTTATTTCAAAACTCGCAGAAAACGCATTCTTTCGCGCATCGATACTCTGTCTTATATAATTATCCATATACTATATTATATCACATTGATTACATCAGAAATCTCCACTTCTTATATACTCACAAATTTTTATAAAATTACCTAATAATTGCAAAGTAGTTGCTTTTTAACAAAAAGTATGGTATAATACAAAAAGGTTGTATAAACCCAATTTCTCGAAAGGAGACGCACATTATGTCTAGGAATTACTGGGATCTGGATGATACTTCCAAGCACTGGGACATCGAACGCCAGCTGAAAGGTATGCTTGAAGGGAGCTATCGCTCCTACAACGGTGTATACCCCAATAGCGTCGAAGATGTTCATATCAACTCTGACGGCACCGCCGATGTAGATCTCTACGGCAAAGATAGTAGCGACCGGAAAGGTCACTATCACTTCCACCTGAAACTCTACACGGATGGTACTTTCACCCTCATCAACTGCCACAAGAAATAACTCTACTTCCCGCCCCTTGCCTTGCTTTTAGCAAGGCTTTTTCAAATTCTTCTTGTTCCTACTTTCTATACACTGTAATTCAAATCTAAATTTTTGTTTCACGTCTGGGTATTTTTTATAATCCACTTCACTCAAGAACATTTCAATTGGCCTTGCGTACAATCTACCTTCATCATAAAGTGCTCGATACAAAACCAAAGTTTCTCCCGTTTCAGAATGTTCAGCTACATCTTCCACCAAATATAAATCACCCTTAAAGTGACGGTACACTCCATGAATAACCAACTTATTTTCCATGTAAACCTTCCGTCGTTAAATGCCAGTGATTACCATACTCACACTTATATACACCAAGGCCCGAAATTCCATGCTCATATTCTGCCACTCTCGCCGCCACTTCTGCTTCTTCACGCGTCGCATAGCAAATCTTCTGCGTTTCTCCCACCCAACATTTTTCTAGCTCAAAAGCCCCTAAATTAAAATTCTTTTTTCTCATCAAATTAACTATTTCGCGTATTCAACCGCGCGAGTTTCACGAATCACATTTACCTTAATTACACCAGGATAACTCATCGTTGCTTCAATTTTATTTGCAATGTCCCGCGCCAATTTAAGAGCCGACAAATCATCAATCGATTTTGGCTCCACAATTACACGAATTTCACGTCCAGCCGAAATCGCGTAAGCCTTATCGATGCCTGGGAATGAAGTTGCAATATTTTCAAGATCGCGCATTCTCTCAGCAAAATTCTCTGCCGAAATATTTCTCGCACCAGGTCGTGCTGCACTCATCGCATCGCAAATCTTCACGATGATTGCTTCTGGCGTAGTCGGTTCGATATCGTCATGATGAGCAGCAATTGCATGCACTATATTGTCTGGCATACCATATTTCTTAGCAAGCTCCGCACCAATTTCTGCGTGTTTTCCTTCAATTTTATGTGTCACTGCCTTGCCCATGTCATGCATTAAGGCCGCCGTTTTTGCTACTCTTTTATCCGCTCCAATTTCTTCCGCAATCATTCCAGCTACATGCGCCATCTCAATCGAATGCAAAAGCACAGTTTGCCCATAAGAAGTTCTAAATTTGAGTTCTCCCAAAAGATGTACTAATTCTCGTGGAATCCCTACTAATCCTACTTCGCGCACCGCATCTTCACCCGCTCGTACTACTTCTTTTTCAATTTCCTTTTCACCTTTCGCAACAGCTTCTTCAATCGACGCAGGATTAATGCGCCCGTCTTTCATCAAACGTTCCAAAGCATATCTAGCCACTTGGCGTCGAATCGGGTCAAACGAAGAAAGAATCACCATTCCCGGAGTATCGTCCACCATAATATCCACACCAGTTGCGCGTTGCAAAGCTTGAATATTACGACCTTCCTTACCGATAATTCTACCTTTCATATCATCATCAGGCAGCTTCAAAGCCGTGACTGTTCTATCCGCAGTCACTTCCGAAGACATTCTTTCCATTGCCGTAAGAAGCATCGCCTGCGCCGCTTCGTCCATGTCGTGTTTGATTTCCTTTTGTTCTTTCGCTACCAAATTCACCAAATCCTGCTTGATATCGTTCTCGGTCATTTTCATTAATTTTTCACGCGCTTCAGTTTTCGACAAACCCGCAATCTTTTCAAGCTTCTCATGCTGTTTTTCACGAATCTCCCGAATTTCACCTTTCAAGGCTTCAATCTCTTTTTCTTCACGTGTCAATTTTTCGGTCTTTTTCTCAAGCTGATCTAGCTTAGCATCAAGTGCAGTCTCACGTTCCGCCAAACGATTTTCCGTTTTTTTCCATTCTTTGCGACGCTCATTTTCTTCAGCTTGGCTTTTTTCGGTTACGTCCGAAGCTTCCTTCTTCGCTGAAAGTACAATATCCGAAGCTTCACGCTTTGCTTTGCGTACTAAATCTTCAGCTTTATCCTTTCCTCCGTTTTCGTTATGTTTGTTGTAAGCGAAAATTCCTCCCGCACCAACAACCAACCCTGCTACCGCAGCGACTATCGGAATTACTATTTCCATAAATTCCCTTTCTAATTGTTTTTGTCGATATTTTTCTCTATATCAACGGGTTAACAAATAACATCAAATTATAAATTTCCACTCTTTATTATATCACAAAACCACAAAATCAAAAATCCTCATGGTTACCTTTTTTAAAAACATACACTAGACTGAAAGTGATAGTATATTTTATTTCTAAAAAGTGGAGGAAATTATAAAGTGGGATATCTAGAAGAAATGCTTTTAAAAAATGGCGTCATCTACCATTCACCAGACGGTTCCAGTTCGTATATTGAAGGTAGTTTAGTGTCTAATTCATTAGTAGTGCGCAATTCTTCTGGTTGGGTTACTCACCGTATCGAACGTTCCTCCAACGGGGTTGATCTCATCGTTAGAAACACCTCCACCGGTCTTGTAGAAATGCGCCTCGCAGCCTAAAATTATCCCCAAAAGCCGCGCTTTTTCGCACCTTTGAATTCTTCCAAAAGTTCTTTTTGCTTACGTGAAAGATTTTTTGGCGTTTCAACAATAATTGTCACGATATGTGGGCCACGATCACCATCCGCTCTAAATGGTACGCCATGTCCTGATAATTTAAATGGCGTTCCTGATTGCGTGCCAGCCGGCACTTTCATTGTCACCACACCATCTACTGTTTCTACATCAATTTCACAACCAAGCGCCGCATCTACCATGTCAATTCTTTGCTCTGACAAAATAATCGCACCTTCCCGAGTTAATGATTTGTGTGGTTTCACACGAACCTTTACATACAAATCACCTCGTTCAGTTCCGCCCTCTGGCGCTGGGCCACCTTTTCCACGTAATCTAATTGACATTCCGTCGTCAATTCCGGCTGGAATTTTTACTTTCAAATCAGAGCCATCTACCGAAACTGTTTTTGTAGTGCCAAAAATCGCTTCTTCAAAAGTTAGCGTCACCGACGTTTGATAATCTGCACCTCTTCGCGATCTCCTAGCACCACCTGCTGCACCAAATCCAAACAAACTTCCTAAAATATCGTCAAATGCCGAACCGCCACCAAAGTCAAAATTAAATGATTGGCCATTGAAATTAAAGTTTCCACCGCCAAATGGGTTACTACCAAATCCGCCGTAAGCACCACCCGCTGCGCCACCTACACCCGCATGGCCAAACTGATCATATCGTGCCCGTTTTTGCTTATCAGACAAAACATCATGTGCTTCATTAATTTCTTTAAACTTTGCTTCCGCTTCTTTATCGCCAGGATTTTTATCGGGATGATATTTTACTGCCAATTTCCGGTAAGCTTTCTTAATCTCATCGTCTGACGCATTTTTTGATACGCCTAAAACTTCATAATAATCTCTTTTCGTAGCCATAAAATATATTATAATTCACTAGCACTCAAAAAGCAAGAGTGCTAAACTTTTCTAAAATTCGTTTATTAACCTTATTAAATCCTCAGATAATTTTGGATTACTTTCGTAGTCCAATAAAAATTTCAGACCTGTTACCACTCTCCAATTACCATCAATTTTTGCTATTATCATTCTATATGTATCATGCAAAGTATCTTTTGGGTCTATTTCGCCCTCAGTTTCAGCTTTATCATATAGCTCTTCATCGTAAATTGAAACTTTTACACCGCAATATTTACCACCACCATAACATTTTACTCCCGAAATAATTGCCATATCATAAATATTACTCAAATTTGAAATTTGGCTGTTCACTGCTGCATATATTTGTTCTGACTCTGTTTCTAACACTTGTGTATTTAGTTCTACATTCTCGTTTTCTTCAAATTTTAGCCCGTCTGGTACATTGAAATCATATTTATTAAATGGTGAAGAATATTCAGCTATTTCTACATAATATTTTCCTAAATCTTTTCCTGTGTCTTGCAAATATTTCACCGCCTCATCTCTATACCCAAACTCTGCACGAATCACCACACAGAAATCTGGACCACCATCATCCGCACAAGTCCCGTAACCCAATATGTAGCTATAATTATATACGGGTAGATCTTCTACAATAGTATATTTTTCCGCCATTTCCGTCGCAGCTTCAGCAAATTCCTGCCCCACCACGCCACTTGCAATCGCCGCATCCTCTTCATGCATATCATACCAATCCATCGTTGAGGGATCATTTGGATTCAAAATAGCAAAAACGTCCTCTATGCTACCTTTCTCCAAAATTACAGATCTAGTTTCAGGTTCAAAACCATCATGCGATATTGTTATCTCGTATTCACCTGGTTTCATTTTATTCATTCCATTTTTCATTAGCTCATCATTAGCCGAAATTTTAGAGTCAGCAGGAGCTACCATGAAATTAAAAGTCGCAGAATAAATATTGTTCCATATAATATTGCCAACCGAAATACCAACTATCATCAATATAAATAGCGTAATTCCGCCGATTAAAAGCCACTTTAGTTTTTTAGAATCGTTCATTAGCTTCCTCCCACAAATCTGAAAATTGAATATTTACCTCTTTTGTCACCATAGTAGCCATTTTTACCATAATGTTCATCAATATCAAACATTTTACCAGTGTAATGGCGAAGTGCCGCCATGGCCAGATTTCCATATTTACTATAATCACCAGTATACATCATGATGTGTCCATAGCCATCAAAAGAAACTTTTTTAATTACTAAAATATCTCCTGGCATTAAATTTGTCGTATTACCAATGTTCTCTACTCTTTGCCATTTACTAGATCCTTCCATATAGTCATATAGCGCAGAAGTCCCGCTATTCTTTTTCCAATCAGGATCAACTCCTGAAGATCTCACTACTGCAGACACAAAAACCCCACAATCTCGATACTCGTCTATTTTATGCCCACGTACTTTAATAATTGCCTCTCGGTACGCAGCTTTTACGTCATTATTACAAACATTTTTATGCTTAACCCAATTCCTTAATTCACCATCGTGCAAACACATCCCATTTGCATCTGGCCAAGCCATATTTACTGCATTCTCGGCCAATATTGCACCAGCTCCACCCCTTGGAGAACAGCTATTGGATAATTGCGCTGGTGCTAAATCTGCCAAATCCTTCGCCGCATTAAAACGTTTATAGAACGCTTTATACGCAGCAGGAGTCCTCGTTTCGCTTAATTCTGAAAAGCTGCCTGGCGCATAATCGTTATAATATTTTCCGTCATGAATTGTCCAAAAAGACGAACCAGGCGTTTCGTACCGTCGATATATTAAGAATGTTGCTTCCTCAAAACTCATTCCGTTCATTCTATCTGGCCCAAAATTTCCGCTTAGTTCTTCGATCATAAAACCAATTTGTGCACGCAAAGAACCTACCCACAAATTTTGACTGTCTGCATATTCCTGCAATCGTTGCACTCGTCCCGCAGTAGTCCATTGCACTAAACCAAAACCACCTTTAAAAGTTTTTGCCCCGTTATCCCAAGCTCTCCATCCGTCTTCAACGTTTTTTCCGCCCTCAATTACTCGTGAATTAAAGCTTGACTCTCCTTTAATGTTCCCCGCCACTGCTAACGCAGATTCGTGTGTATAGCCAGCCGCCATCAACGTTCCAATCACAATACTAGCATTTTGCTCCATCGAGAAAAATCCATCTACGTCATCCACACACATTGTATTTCCTGGATCATAAAACAAAATATTATTCTGCGCAAACATTTCTAACTCTGCGTCAGTTAAAGCGTACACATTCCCCGGCATCACTCCGACTATTATTACCGCCAAATTCACACAGAAGAAACTTTTCAAAAAGTTTTTCATCATATATAAATATTTCATCATATATAAATATATTATCATATTACTTCTTATTCGGGCTAGTGGTTATCAACCCTTCTTCTGTTTCAGACGCAATAATTTGAATATGTACGTGATTTTGCCCTGCAAAGAACAAGCCTTGCCCCACCGGGAAGTTAGCCAAACGCCGTTTTTCTTCTTCTGTCAATTTAAATACGTCCGACAAAACATCTACTGCCGAAGACGATTGTTTCAAAAGAAGCTGCATTGACGAGTTCGCCACAATTGCGCGACCCATCTTAGAACCCATAAAATCTTCAACATCCTGTGTAATCGTAGTTAAACCGAGATAATATTTACGTGCACGTTTTGCTAGCGAGAACAAGAAGTTTGCTGAATCATCATATTTCATAAGTTGCCAAGCCTCATCTACAATTAGCAAACGTTTCTTTTGCTCTGCTCTTACAATATTCCAAATATGCGACAACACGATATACATAGCTACTGGACGAAGTTCATCCTCTAGATCTCGGATATTAAACACCACCATCTGATTATTAATATCCACATTTGACTGTTGCGAGAAAATCCCCGCAAAAGTTCCCGTCGCGTATTTGCGAAGTCGCTGTGCAAGTTGTGGTCCAGTTCCTTCCATATGAAGTAACGTATCATACAAATTCAAAATCGTTGGTGGTGTTGATTGATGCGTCAACGGATCCGCTGTAATGCCAGTTCTTGCATAAGTATCAATCAAAGCTTGGTCAAGATCAGCTTCTTCATTTGCTGTAAGCGCAGGTATTACTTGTCCACCAGCCGTTACTTGATTTCCACCTAGCATCAATCTAAACAAACCATGCAAAGTCACCAAATTTGCTCTTAGAGCATCATTAGCATCTTCCGTATCTACCACTTTTGGCAAATCAAACGGGTTAATTCTCACATCCGAATTCAGCGACAGTCTAATGTACGAACCACCTACCGCATCACATAATTTTTGGTATTCATTCTCTGGATCAATAATTATAATCTCAGAGCCAATCATCATTGAACGTAAAGCCTCAAGCTTCACCGTAAACGATTTACCTGCACCAGATTTTGCAAATACCACCATGTTGGCGTTTTCAAGTGAAAATCTATCAAAAATCACTAACCCATTATTATGCATATTCACGCCATACAAGATTCCCTTATCCTGCGTTAAGTCTGCTGATGTAAATGGGAATGACGTCGAAATAGCGCCCGTATTCATATTACGACGAATTTGTAATTGGTCAGAACATTGTGGCATCGTCGAATTAAGTCCTTGTTCTTGCTGGCTAGCTGCCACTTTCGAAAACACCATTTGTTGGCCAAAAATCGTTTCAATCTTCTGTTGCACAAATTTCAATTCGTCTAAAGAATCCGCCCATAGTGTTACATAAAGCCCAAAACGGAAAAACCTTTCTGCTCCCACCTGGAGTTGATCACGTAGCTCCT
>CAKUXN010000011.1 GCA_934700415.1 uncultured Candidatus Saccharibacteria bacterium
GCATATAACGACGTTTGCCATCTGTCACTTCCATCGTATCTACTTCTTGCGCATACGACAAAGGTGCCAAAGTCACAATATTCATCGCCTGAGTGACACCACGCGTAAAGAGCGAAGAACCATGTGTACGCGGCAAAATCCCTACTTGTGATGAAAGCGGCCTTACCTCAGTAAGTTTACGACCATCTGGGCGCACTCCTTCTTCCAAAATTCCTCGCCTCACTTCCTTATGTACAGCTAGTTCAAAAGCTTGATCATACACATCACGCAGATTATCATCGTACCACTTAACTTTGTCGTTATCCGTCTCACCCTCACCGTGAAGTAGTGCCATTTCATCGTGCATAGCATATTTAATGTCATCAAGAATATGCGCACGCTCCATTACGTTACCGCGAATTTTCGAACCAAATTTCCCATCTGTCCACTTCGCCACCTCTTCCATCACGGCCTCATCTGGCAATACCAATTCATATTCCTGTGCTGGAGCATTTACTTGCTTTGCTAACTCTCTTTGCAAATCAAGTACCGGCTGTACCTTTTCCACTGCCCAATGCATCGCTTCAATAATTGTGTCTTCTGGCACTTCCTTAGCACCAGCTTCTACCATCATAATTTTGCCATCTTTGCAAGCCACCACGAGGTCAAGTAGTGAGATTTCCCGCTCTTCTGGCGACAAAAATCCTCTAAATTCACCTCCGATTCGGCCAATTCTAATTCCAGCTACTGGCCCGTCAAATGGCACACCTGCATTCATTAATGCCGATGACGCCGCAATCATTGCTACACAATCCGGCCTAAAAGATGGGTCCATCGAAAGCACAGTACATACCACCTGAACTTCCTGGCGATATCCCTTCGGAAACAAAGGTCTAATTGGACGGTCAATCAAACGCCCTACTAGCACTGCTTCATCTGCTGGCTTCCCCTCGCGCTTAATAAACTTCGACCCGCTAATTTTACCAGCTGCATAGAATTTTTCTTCATAATCAATTGATAATGGGAAAAAATCTTGCACCACCGGCTTAGTCCCGACTACTACTGAGCCTAGCACCACCGTATCGCCATAAGTCACCAAAACAGATGACGTACTCCTAAATCCTACGCGGTTCACTTCAAGTGAGAGCTTACGCCCTAACCATTCGGTCGAAACCTGAATCTCCTTTTTGCCATTAGGATTTATAATGTCCATGAAAATATATCCTTTCTTGGGAAAACTCCAGATATGGACACCCTATCCCATATCTGCCGTCTTCCCTATGTTAATGTTGCTTTTATTATAGCAACTCTTGCTTTTTTTTGCAAAATGTGCTATAATAAAAAGAGTTGACCATTTTAGGAGGGTGAAATATAAATGATTAACATTATCCATGTTGAGTACCGTTGCGACGATCAGCGTGAAATCAACGCTCTGCAAATCAAGCTCAAGTCCTTTAAAAGTAAAGATGAAGACAAAGTTCTGACTGGGCACTACCTAGCCGCCACCTTTTCCTTGATGCTTTCCAAAAAGCTATTGACGAAACTAACCTCTTCTAGTCTTTATTCTAACCACAAAAAACCCGCCGAATTTAGGCGGGCTTTTTCTTATTTTCTAAGACCTAGCTTTGCCACGGTCTTCTTGTACAGCTCAAAATCGGTCGTCTCAAGGTATTTGAGAAGCTTTTTGCGCTTCCCTACCATCTGCATGAGGCCTCTTTTAGCCATAAAGTCATGTTTATTATTCTTCACATGCTCAGTCACTTCTTTGATGCGCTCTGTGAGAATAGCCACTTGAACTTCAGGAGAACCAACGTCGTTCTTATTACGAGCAACCTTGGCAATAGCTTTGTCCTTATTCTCTTTTGTTATCATAGTGGTCCTATTATACCACACCCTATGGGTTATTGCAATTTTTCGGCATCTTTCACATCATAGTCTGCAATTTTCGTACGCCTCAAAGCCGTCAGATATGCTCCAGTGCCCAGTCTCTCGCCGATATCCTCCGCCAAAGCCCGAATATACGTTCCTGAAGATACCTGCGCTCGAATTTTAAGCATTGGATAGGCATATTCCACAATCTCTATATTATATATAGTCACTTTTCGTTGAGGTGTTTCAAAATCTTTTCCTGCTCGAGCTAATTTGTATGCTCGTTGTCCATTAATTTTCACTGCACTGTATTTCGGTACCGTCTGTGTAATTTCTCCCACAAATTCCGCTACGGCCTTTTCTATGTCTTCACGTGATGGAGTCAAATCACTTTTAAAAGCTAGCCCTCCTTCTGGATCTCCAGTACTAGATATAAATCCCAACTTTAATTCAGCCTCATACTCCTTATCTAGCTTCAAAAAATCTCCCGATTTTTTTGTCATTTTACCCGACAGCAAAATTAGTAGCCCTGTCGCAAACGGATCAAGTGTACCCGTATGCCCCACTTTCACCTTATGCCCAAACTCCGCCTTAAGTTTTCCTCGTACTTTCGCTACCGCTCCGAAACTCGATATTCCTACCGGCTTGTCAATCAAAATAATCTGGTCTTCCATTGTTAATACTGAAAATACCATAATTCTCCCCGAAAATCAATTTAAAAATCTCTCGGCGTGGTATAATATACTTATGTTAGTCTCAGCAAATCGTCTTATTGGCACCAAAATTCTAAGCATGCAAACTGCTGGGGCAATCGCAACTATCTCTGCGCCTATCGTCGACCCTAACACTTTTAAGATTATCGCTTTTTACGTCGAAGGCGGCCTTATCAATAATACCAACAATATCTTAGATACTATTTCTATTCGTGAATATTCACGCTATGGTTGCGTAGTAGACTCCATCGACGAACTCGTTTCTAAAGACGACGTCATTAAAATTGGAGAAATCATCGATCTTAATTTCGATCTCATCGGGCTCAAAGTAGAAACCAAAAAGGGCACTAACCTTGGCAAAATTATCGATTATACTGTCACTAGCGAAGATTTTACAATTCAGCAAATCATCGTCAAGCGTCCTTTCATCAAAAGTTTTTCCGATCCCGAGCTCACTATTCCTCGTAAAGAAATTGTTGAAGTCACCGATTATAAAGTTATTGTCAAAGACGAAGAAAAAGTTATCAAGAAAAAAGCCGCCCACGAAGATTTCATACCGAATTTCGTCAATCCTTTCCGTAAGTCAGAACAAGATTACGTACCATCTCATACGAAAACCCCTGCCGACAAAGATATTGAATAAGTTTGTCATCATCATATCTAGCTCGCTTCCGCTCAATCATTTTTTTGATTTCCACTTCATCGTCGCGAACATCCAAAACTTCTTCAATAATATTCATCGCCACCCCCTTCTTCATTAGCTCCATCTTCAGCCTCTTTTTCGACACCCCCTTCTTCACAAACCGATTCTCCACATAATACTCCGCAAATCTCCGATCATCCAAATACCCATGAAGGATTAAACGTTCAATTATAGTTTGATGAAAACTAGAAATATCCTCTGAGAACACTGCCCGACCAACGGGGAGGGAATTAGTGAAGTCCCGCCCGTAACGACGGACCGGGACGAACGTGTCCGAAAAGGATTTTCTAGTTTTCTCTCTTAAATAATCTTTTACTTCTCTAATACTTCGCGGTCTAATAAGTATCCATTCCAAAGCCCTTTGATAAAGTTTCCCAAACTCCGATGCTTTTTTATACTCCGCTAATTTCTCTGTTGTAATTTCCTGCCCAACTTTAATTTTGAAATCCACCACTTGCGAAACATCAAGCGAAAAAGCATATTTTTCGTTTACAAAAACATTTACACGGTTTTCATTTTTTACCGCCGGCTTAATATTTGTAATTTTAAGTTTCGTAGAGTCTACACTCAAGTTATTTTCAATTATTTCGTCATTTAGCTTAAATATTTCCATGGTTTTTTAGCCATTCCGTCACACAAGCAAAAGTTAATTTGTCGTTTTTAAGTGGTTTTTTGGCAAATTCTTGACGAAATTCTTCCATTTCGGAATATTTAATCCACCGCACTTCCGACACTTCTTTATCATCAAAATGAAATTCTTCCGGTTTTCCAGTATAGTCCACCAAATATACCCACGCCAAACGATTTTTATTAAATGGTCGCATCGTCACAAATTGCAAGTCCTCTGGCGTAATTGTAATTCCGATTTCCTCATGAGCTTCTCTTACTGCTCCCTCCACCAAAGATTCGCCTAAATTAATATGGCCCCCTGCCGAGAAATCCCATTCACCAGGATAGCGATCTACTTTTTCCGATCTTCTCTGCCACAAAAATTCTAGTCCTTCTTTGCCTTTGCGATATAAGAATACCACTGCCACTCCTACAATCGCATCACTGCCAGTAACCTCTGGGTTATTAAGCGTGGCTCCCCAGCCCATTCCTTCTATCGGTTCACCATTTGGATGAAAAACCTGCCATACTTCATTTTGATGCATACCCAAGCTCCTTAATTTCTAGGCTTCAGCTGCCGCTCTTTCGCGTACTTGTTTTTCAATTTCAGCCATTAGCTCTGGTTTTTCACGGAACAATTTCTTTACGGCTTCACGTCCTTGGCCTATAGTTTCACCATTATACTTAAAGAACGCTCCCGCCTTGTCAATCACACCATATTGTACACCAAGATCCAACACGTCACCAGTCTTCGAGATTCCCTCGTTATACATAATATCAAACTCTGCTGTTCTAAACGGCGCTGCAATTTTATTTTTTACCACCTTAATCTTAGTGCGGTTACCAGAAATATTATCACCTTCTTTAATTTGGCCAATTCGACGAATGTCAATGCGGACTGATGCGTAAAATTTCAATGCATTACCGCCAGTTGTAGTTTCTGGGTTACCAAACATCACACCAATTTTCATTCGAATTTGGTTAATAAAAATCACCGTTGCTTTAGATTTAGAAATAATACCCGTAAGCTTACGCATTGCCTGCGACATCAATCTAGCTTGAAGCCCCATTTGCGCTTCGCCCATATCGCCATCAATTTCAGCCTGTGGCACCAACGCCGCTACTGAATCTACTACAATCAAATCCACTGCATTAGAACGTACCAAAGTTTCACAAATCTCCAAAGCCTGCTCACCATTATCAGGCTGCGAAATCAACAAATTCGCCGTATCTACACCTATTCTTTTTGCATAAGCCGGGTCGAGTGCGTGCTCCGCATCGATAAATGCCGCCTGCCCACCTTGTTTTTGAATTTCCGCAATTGCATGAAGAGCAAGCGTCGTCTTGCCAGAAGATTCTGGCCCGTAAATCTCAATAATTCTACCTTTAGGATAACCGCCACCGAGTGCTAAATCTAGCGCTAAAGAACCTGACGGCAGAAGCTCCACATCCATCTTTGGAGTTTCGCCTAGCTTCATGATTGAACCATCACCAAATTGTTTTGTAATCTGCTGAATCGCAAGCTTCAGCGCTTCACTTTTTCCATCATTTTTGGTATTTTCTTCCACCGCATCCTTTTTTGCCATATAAGTATTACCTTTCTGTTGATAATTATATAATATTTACTAAAATGAAGATAGAGTTGATTTTTACAATCTTGTATGGTAGAATCAAATCATACTATTTAGATATCTCTTCAGCTTCTGGCCGAGGAGATTTCTTTTTGAGTTTAACAATGATGTAATCAAGATCTAGCTCAATCATAGTCTTCCTTTCTCCTAACCACATTTATTAAATTGCACCAACCCTATCTTCAGCGCCTCTTGTAGCATAGCCTGTTAACATTTACAACCCCCCACCCAGAGTGCTATAATTAAGTGCATGAAAATCAGTGAAAATGTGCCTTTGTCATCTCTTACTACTATGCGCCTTGGCGGTCCTGCTCGCTATGTTTTAGAGGTAGAAAGTCATGACGATATTACGTACGCTTATAATTTTGCCAAAAACCACGCTCTTCCTACTTTTGTACTTGGTGGTGGTGCTAATACCATTGCCCATGATGAAGGTTTTAATGGCGTCATCATCAAAAACGCCATGAAAGGTATTACTGAAGAAGACGGTATTATTACGGCCATGGGCGGCACCGAGTGGGACGAAGTCGT
The DNA here is from genome assembly GCA_934700415.1 of uncultured Candidatus Saccharibacteria bacterium. Taxonomy (GTDB): domain Bacteria; phylum Patescibacteriota; class Saccharimonadia; order Saccharimonadales; family Saccharimonadaceae; genus Nanosyncoccus. The sequence continues at coordinate 6,036 of CAKUXN010000011.1, forward strand.
TGAATATGCTTGTCGCCACGAGTACACTGGCATTGAAGCTCTTTCCAAAATCCCTGGCTCCGCTGGCGCAGCCCCAGTACAAAATATCGGGGCCTACGGCCAAGATCTTTCACAAAATTTCGTTTCCGCTGAAGTTTACGATTCCAAAATAGGCGAATTTAAAACCATATCAAAAGACGATTTTCATTTTTCTTATCGTAAATCTATCATGAACACTACCGAGAAAAATCGCTATTTTATTATTTCTATCAGCCTTGCGCTTAAAGTCGGCCGCATCCACATGAAGCGCCCATTCTACAAATCTATCGAAAAATACATTTTCGACCATAATGAAACTGTCTTTACCCCATTAAATATCCGCAAGATTGTTTCCGCTATTCGCGCCGATAAGCTTCCCGACCCTAAAGTCATCGCCAGTGCGGGTTCTTTTTTCAAAAATATCTACATTACCGAAGAAGAGTCTTTTGCTGTTACCCAGCGCGGCATACCAATTTATCGCGGTCTAGACGGTATCAAAATCAATTCTGGCTGGCTAATCGAACAATGTGGCCTCGCTGGCCAGCTCTACAATGGCATTCGTGTTAATGAAAAAGCCGCTCTCGTCCTTATCAACGAATCAGCTAAAAGCTACAGCGATCTCGCCGCCACTCGCGATTTTATTATCACGACTGTATTTAATACCTTTGGCTATCACTTAGAACAAGAGCCCGTCGAGCTCATTGATAATAGCCAAAAATTCGCTGATTTACTAAATAGCTAGAGGTTTTCATGAAAATATTAAATGGTAGAGAATTAGCCGACTTCATTAAAGAGCGTCAAGCCCGCGAAGTTCGTAGTATGTCAGTTAAACCCACCTTACTAATCATCCGCGATAGCGATAATCCCGTAATTACTAAATATGTCAATCTCAAAATGCGTTATGGTGAAGATATTGGCGTCAAAGTCATTGATTTTTACGCCAAAAACACTGGTGAAATCCGTGCAAAAATTTTTACTGCCAACGAAGATCCCACTATCTCTGGTATTATATTGCAGCTCCCAATTCTCGAAAAAGACAAGACTAACGAATTGACCAACTTAATTTCCGCATCAAAAGATGTCGATGGCTTATCGGATCACGGCGATTACGACTCCGCTACCGCTACCGCTACCGCCATTAATTGGCTCTTAGCTGGATACGACATTGATTTAGTTAATTCTAAAATCGCTATCGTTGGACGTGGCAAACTCGTTGGTGCCCCACTTTACCAAATGTTTACAAATTCAAAATACGATGTTTCCCTTTTTCATCATGGCGATGATTTGACAAAGCTTAACCAATATGATATAATCATTACAGCCACGGGCGTTCCAGGTCTGATTTTGAGTTCAATGGTAAAATCTGGCGCCGTTCTTGTCGATGCTGGTACCGCCTCTGAAAAAGGCGTTATTAAAGGTGATGTTTCCGAAGAGGTTCGTGACCGTACTGACCTTAAAGCCATCACGCCAATCACCGGCGGTGTCGGCCCCCTCACCGTCACCTGTTTATTTGATCACGTTATTCAAGCTAGTAAAAACCTCTTTTAATTCAAAAAACATTTAATAACTATCATCGCGGTCTTAACCTACTAATATCCACTTCGAACCCAGCATCATCAATATATTTTCCATCCAATGTTCTCCTAATCCTATAAGTACGACCAGCAGAATCTGCATATATTCCAGCCTCTTGTACATTCTGCGCCTTAGCCTGATAGCCAGAAGATTCCACTAAGGCTTCAAGATGCTTTCTACGTTCGGCTTTAATATTGGCATTTTGATCATTTAATGCAGCATATGCTGCTGCCCCAATTTCATTGGCCGATGCTCCAGCAGGAATCGTAACTGGATTGCCGTTATAGCCACCGAACATTTCCTCAAAAGCATCGTCATCCATATTGCCAATTGTAGTAGCTGTCACCTTGCCAGCAAGATTTGCATTGTTCGCTCCAACATAAGAATCAGTAGTGGTAGACGCTGCCGCACTTAATGCTGCAGTATTAGCTGCTGTATTAATATTCCTTGCCACTTCAAACATACTTCTATTATTATTCTTATAGTCAGCTGCGTGATTTGCCATAATATTGTTTGCAAAAGTCTGCGCTGAAACCGTACTCATTCTATGAGAACTAACCGCCGCATTGTATGCAGCTTTAACTGCTTTCCTTCCATCCTCACCTTTAGCAGTCAAACCATCAGTGTAAGCTCTAATTCTAGCTCTATTACCCGACTCCAAAGCGAGTTCCAAACTACGTTGCATTAAACCCATATCATTGATTTCGCCACTAGCCACTATGTTTTTCATCTCATTTGCAGTTTCTGTTGCCAACATAAAGTCATCTCCCTCCGTAGCCTCAAGTGAACCCCTATCCGAAATCATCTTCTGATATCGTAATGATTCTCTTTGCATGTTTCTTCTGCCACCTCGCATAAATCTGCCCAAAGCACCTAAATTCTTCTTATTCCCCTTAGAGTCATATCCAGCTCTAATTCTCGTCCTTCTTTCAAGCCCACGTTCTTGCGCCTGCTTGAATGCATTCGTATTTCGCATCCCCCTCGTAGCACCACCACGTAGTCTCTCACCAAACCCAGAAATCTTTGCTCCCAGATTCCCCATCGCCGCAAATGAATTTCTTAGTACTGTTGGGATGAAGAAAATCGGCACAACGCTAATTAACATTGCCGAAAAAACACCGAAGAATCCATTGCTACCATCCCCCGTGCCAATTCCAGAAGCTAATAATAACTTAGAGACATAACTTCCTCCCCCCACTAGTAAACCGCAAATTGGGTATACCAAAAGCAAACCTTCTCCCATCTTACGCCACCTGTCGAATAAATTTTTCGTATTTGGCAACATGTAGCAAACGAATGCCAACGGCGAAATCACAGTCAAGATCACAATCGCCGCCTCTCGCGCTGACAAGATTAAGAATAAGAATAAAATCGATATCACCACACCCAAACCAGAAATCAATAAAGTTAATAGTATTGCCGGGTTCTGCCACACCGCAACCCCACCAAGCACTAAAGCACCCAGTAACACTGCCCCAGTTACACTGGTAGACAGTATTTCAGATCCAATATTCTCCTCACCGATTACGGCGTCATTGATAGTGAGCGACGAGCTCATCCAGTTAAACATATTTTGAATCCCATTGCCAACTATGTTTGACAAATCAATAAATATCAAACAAATATAATAAGAAATATTTACTAAAATTGCTACAATTATTAGTTTTGGTAAAATCTTTTTTATCCCATAATTATCAATACCCACACCAGTTAATTGTGAAAAGATCACCAAAAGGAACAATATCACAAAAACAATATTTGCAATATTTTGGAAAATTCCCCAAGCATCCTTCACATCATCATTCTCCCCACTCCCTTCATCAAATAGAGCTGGTTTCACATTTAGAGCTGGCTTTATATAATAATCGTATAAGTCATTTGAGGCTCTACCCATCCAACTCAAAATCGGACACACGATCCAACCAAGAGATTCCGCTCCACCAGAGTTCGCACAAGTCGCTTTAGTAGGATTATCCGGATCTACTACTGGACTTTCGGGGTCAACATCCGGGATTTCTCCCATGTTATCATAGTCCAATTCTCCCATTAGGTTTATTAGTTCGCTTAGTGTATAAATTACTCTATTCAAACGATATCTTTGATCATTAGTAAACACCGTCATAGGATTAGTCTGGCCCACTCTTTCCTCAGAAAGATTTGCCAAACACCACCCACTATTTTTGACAAAAATATAATACTTTGCATTCGTCACATCGGCAAGCATGCTAGGCTTATCAGCTTGACAAACCGAACTTTCAAGAGGTACCCCACCCAACGAATAGTAGGTTGTAAGATATTGCTTATAAAAGACATACTTCTCCGCATCCGAAAAAGGCACCTCATCAGTATAAGCTCCGCCCGTAATTGCGCTTAGCGCCTCCTTCCAATTTGAATTACGCTTATTAAAAAGCAAATTACGCGAATCATTTCCAACAGCAACCTTTTTCGTAACCTCTACATAAATATCTGGCTGATTTGTCCAATATTGATCGTTTGGCGTAGCCTTTTTAACCCCCTCTGTAGGCACACCAGATGAGTAGGCGACTGTAGCCGAACAATAAACTTTTTTCGGTTCACATTTTTCTTTAGTTTGAGTTATGGTAATCTGAAGTGGCTCGATCGGTTTAGTGTCATAATTTGCTACTGCAGTAATAATTTTTCCCGTTGCAACATAATTAGAATTTTCACTACCACCGGTGAAGACAATCTTGTCATTTATAGTAATCGGATAATTATCCTCATTACGACAGTACGTACCGAGATTAACTGATGAATCGACTGTCGTTTTAGGCCTCACATATGCAGTATAACAATATTCATTTGACGATGCTTGTTTCGTGCTAGTAATATATTTTAATTTGTCAGCTAATAGTCCTCTTGTCAAGTCGATATTTATACTATTAGTTGGTACATCAACTTTATAAATATCGAGTAGCCCTTTCATATTTCCATTGAAAGCAGTATTAATTCTGTATAACAATGCGTAACAAGAAGTCAAGCGTCCTTTATCTTCAAGAGATTGGGCAGTAATCTTATTATAGGAATCGTTAAGATCTGGGATTCGGATTCCATTCTTCTTGGAAGCTCCCGAATTTTTAAAACCATCATTCATTAAAGAGTCAAAACCAGTATAATTTTTGGCTAATATTCTAGGGGTAAGCGCATTTTGGTAACAATATTGAAAATTATTAACTAAAATTCTAGTAAATATTTCTTCAGAGGACAATGCATTTACATTTACTGAAAAAACCAAAGTCAACATCATCACAACAGATCCAAACAAAAATTTAACCAACAATTTCTTTTTAGTCATTTTGACCTCCAATAAAATAGTCATACATAGAATTAGCATTTGAAATAATTATGTTTAACATACTATTAGATATTTCTTTCATCCCAATATACATATCTTCTATTGTAGATTGCGTAGCTTTTATGGTTTCATTATTCAAGCTGCTAAGACATTTATAGTCGATACCGTCATTCATTACGCAGTTCGTTTTATTAATTTCTGAATATAATACAATTTTTTGTTCATAATAATCATTAATCAAATCATCGTAACTCTGCAAAAATACTTCATCGGTTTCTTCAAAAGGATAATCATATTTCTCTAATAAACCATCAATATTTCTATTTTGCATAAAATATTCATAATCAGCATTAGTCAAAACTAAAATACTTGATACAAAATAGCGCGGCATAATTTCTGTTGAAATTTTAGACCAAAAAGCAACATCATCAAAATCATTATTTAAAGCTATTTCATTTATTTTTTTTAAAGTCGACACAATCTCCTGGTAATAATTGCTAACTTTTTCGTCTATGGAAGTCGATACCAAAAAAACATTATAGATATTTTTTTCAGATTCGGAACTATTTTTTAATACCCCTAAAGATAGTGGTCCAGAAAAACTTTCATCTTCTTCTACCCTACGAGCCAATAAGTTTATATAAGTATTTACCGCATTCTCTTCTTTAGTTTCTGGATTGGATGAAGCAAATTGCCACACAATAAATATAACGATACATACTAAGATAGCGACACCTACTGCTATAGCCAATTTGACCCACTTACTACGGTTTTGATTACTTGAAGCTCCAGCAGCAATGTTTCGCCCATTATCAAAACTATCAAAAGCATTATTGGATGACGGATTCATATACACCCATTATAGCATAAGCTTTTTAAAAACAAGCAAAAAACGCACTTAAAAAGTTGGGTTATCCAATCATTATGATTCCAAAATGACCACTAGCGCCAAATATATAAGCACTTCCCTTTTAATATGCTAATTCAAAGAAATGAACCTATACCCTTATTATAGCAAATTTTTCGTATTTTGTCAATAGCGGAATCGCTCCACTCTTATCTACCAACAAAAATCCCCTCTTTAAAAGAGGGGATTTTCGGAGCCACTCTTACGCGGCTAAAAGCATTTAGCGTAAGCGGTCAATATTATTTCTTTCGGCTAGCAATTGCATAACCAAGCATAGTTACGATTGAACCTGCACCAAGTGCAGAAGCTGTAATGTCAGCAGGACCAGTGCTTGGAAGTTCCGATGGAGTTGGTTCTGGATCTTTATCCTTACAAGTTCTTTCCACCATCACCGAAGCGTCATCCTTGGTTACTTTAGAATCAACAGTTGAGCTTGCCCAGTTTACCAATTGGTTTGAACCACAAGCGAGGCTTTTATCTACTACTTTAGCCGTAAAACGCACATACGCATTGCCATTAGTAGTATAGCTACCGATATTAATACCAGTAGTAGTTACAGTGTTTTCCACCACCTTTACACCACTTTGATAATTAGCATTATAAAGGTATGTTGAATCCTTTACGTATTCCATATTGGTAGGAAGTACGTCGCGGATCATTACGTTATTCACGGTTTCTGAAGTTAAGTTCTTGTATTCAATTTGGAATTCAACTTCATCACCGATCTTAGCATCTACTACTTCTTTCCAACCTTTTGTACCTTCGATACGTACAGTCTTAGAAAGTTTGGCAGATGCAGATTTGTGAACCCTAACTTGAATAGTCACTTGGCTATCATAAGCAAAACAGCCAGGAATTTTACCATCCAAAGCTTCATAGCCGATTTTAGTACCAGCCGTAATCACTTCATTTGGAAGTGAGACTGTACCAAGTTTAGCGTTCGTATACTTAGCAGAGCCTTCTACAAATTCAATATAAAAATCGTCATTTGAAACAAGTTTTACCTCATCCCAGTAACGGTTTGGCATTGCATTTGAAGAGTTAATGTAGCCAATCACAGTATGACTCTTAGCTACTGTAGTTGGAAGTGAAAAGTTTACAGAGACGTTTTCAGCTACTTTTTCAGTGCCAAGTGGACTGTTATTGTGTACGTAAAGACGAATCGTGTAAGTTTCACCATCTTTAACGTTAATTTCGTTAGCATTCCAGGTAATACCTTTATCGGAACTTAATTTAGCACCAACGAAATTACGTTCATCACCAATCTTTGGGTTATCGGAAATTGAATTAAAGGTAATCATATCACCAAGTACACCCTCGTTGATTTGCGAGATGGTATAAGCTTTACGACCACCAGCAGAATCGCCCCAGGCATTTACTGCCACTGGAGTAAGCGTCGCACCAGCTACAATTGCAGCCACCGCCACACCAAGAATTGATTTATAAATTATATTCATAATAATCTCCTTTTAATGATCAAAATTCGAAATGGAACTCACTTTCATTTCGAATTTCATAATAGTTTCTTTCGTTGGGACTTTCTTTCGAAAGAAAGCCCCACTCGCTTGTTGCTAGTCGAATGAATTGTTAATCTTCGTCTGCAACCGAATCGTCTCAGCTTTTAAATCTTGGATAGACCCAGCAGCACGAAGCTGCTGGGCTTTTTTAATGTACTTGTTTATATATCTATTAATCCAGCGGCCCACCCCATTCGCCAGCCGGAGTAGTAGGCAAAGGTTGTTCTTCACCACCAACAATTATATGAACCGGCTCCTGCGTAGGAGTCGGATTATCAATACCACCGTTGCCAGTACCGTTGTCTCCATTATTATCGACATTAGTACCAGGTGACGCCGTCACAGTCGGAGTATTCGGATTTCCGCCACTCGATTGATTCTGGCCAATATTACCCAGCTCTTCCATTTGCTCATGATATTCATCATAAGTCATATGATCGGAATTGCCAGGCTGATCTTCGGAAGAATACTGGCTACCAGCGCCAGTATTAGTATCCGGTCCCGGACCAGAATCATCATTGTGTCCCGGAGTAGAAATCCCTTGAGACGGATCCTTCGTCGGCTTCGGTGTAGCCGTGGGTTTCGGAGTAGCTGTCGGCTTCGGAGTCGGCTTTGCCGTCGGTTGAGGTTGGGGTTCAATTCCCATAACCTTCTTTACGTTACACGGCTGGAAACCACATTCGATTCGATATGCTACCTCCACCGGGCAGTCCTTAATCACAAAAGTGTAAACTAAGAACCAACCCTTATGGTCAGGTGTCTTCATCGTAATCACATCCGGAATCCCATCTTTAGTAAACGGATTCATATACATCTGGTCAGTGATGTCAGAACCTTTCTTGACTTCCACCTTTTTGGCGGTATCAAGGAAAGCGAAAAATCCATCGAGAGTCGGATAATACAACTTCGTCGGATTTTCTTTCATGAATCCTTCCTTGGCTGCGTTAATTGCCTTGTCCCATGCACCGTTGCATTCATCATAGAACACACCGATGTATCTAGTGCCGACAATTGCGTCAAGCCAAGCCATGTCCGCAGCGCCAAGCGCCGGGTCCACTTTGATACGGTTTCTGAACTCTTTGTCGTAGTCCTTCGCCGTCCACGATTCATCGTAACAATTCCAACCAAAGTTGTAATCATTAGATGCATCGTCGTCCCTTAGCATGGCAAGGTTATAAAAACCATACCAGCTAAGTTTAGAAGTTGCTTCCCCACTATTTCTAGGGGCACAGCTTCCGCCGTTAAACAGCTTCTTCAGCCAACTTTCTTCCTCGACCCCGGACTCAGAATTCGCTTGAGCAACGCTCGTTTGCGTCTTCAATGAACCGAGGTCAATAGCGAAAAAACATGGAGTGAGTGCACTCAGCATCATAATCG
>CAKUXN010000012.1 GCA_934700415.1 uncultured Candidatus Saccharibacteria bacterium
ATCCTACTGTTGAAGCGGAAGTTTATTTAGAAAACGGCGGGTTTGGTCGCGCCATTGTACCATCGGGGGCTTCCACTGGCTCTGGCGAAGCCTTAGAACTTAGAGATGGCGATAAAGAACGTTATGGTGGCAAAGGCGTTCTAAAGGCTGTTTGGAATGTGAATTCGAAAATCAAGGATGTGCTAGTAAATAACACATCGGATTTACACGCCGTAGATCAAATGATGTGTGAATTAGATGGTACTGAAAACAAAACCAATCTAGGTGCCAATGCTATTCTTGCCGTATCTCTTGCTACCGCAAAAGCCAATGCTCGCGCAAAGAATTTGCCACTTTACAAATACATTGCTGAAATCGCCGGCACCGAAGACGAAATGTCTATTCCGATGCCAATGATGAATGTAATGAATGGTGGCGAACACGCTTCGTGGGCAACGGATTTTCAAGAATACATGATTATTCCAAAAGGCGCCGGTAATATATCAGATGCTGTCAGAATGGGAGCAGAAGTCTTCCATGCATTAAAAGAAATTTTAAAAGAGCGTGATTATCCCACTACCGTAGGCGACGAAGGTGGCTATGCTCCTAGAGTTCGCGATGGCAATAATGAACCATTAGAATGTATCAAGCTTGCGGTCGAAAGAACCGGATATTATTTCGGTAAAGATATCGCCATAGCCATGGATATTGCTGCCAGTGAATTTTTTGATAAAGACCATTATGTACTAAAAACAAATGGTGATTGGAAATCCGCTGACGACATGATAAATTGGTACGACTGGATAATTAATAATTATCCTGTTGTTTCTATCGAAGATGGCTTAGCTGAAAATGATTGGGCAAACTGGCAAATCATGACCGAGCGTCTGGGGAATAAAATTCAGCTAGTCGGCGACGATTTATTTGTCACTAATTCAAAACTCCTAAAAAAAGGTATCAAAGAAAAAGTAGCAAACGCGATCTTGATTAAGCCTAATCAGATTGGAACTTTATCGGAAACCATCGAAGCAGTATTGTTAGCCAAAAAAGCTGGCTATAAAACTGTCATGTCGCATCGTTCTGGTGAAACCGAAGACGTGTCGATTGCCCATCTCGCAGTCGGGCTTGGGACTGGCCAAATTAAGACCGGCTCTCTTTCTCGTTCTGAACGGATTGCCAAATATAACGAGCTTATTAGAATTGCCGATACCAATTCAAATCTCGGATTAGTAAATCCATTCTAAAAAAATAAGCCCCCCGGGGCTTATTTTTGTGGGACACTTTCTTGAAGTGCACTAGCTTCGCGAAAACCGTCATAAAAGTTTTCGGAAATTTTCGGATGGCCTATTTTGTTGGCCGCCTTAACGACTTCAGTGATGTCGTCTGTTATTTTGAAAATACTAGTATCGTTTTCAGAAATCAACTCTAGTTCTAGCATTTTTTTGATAACACGATCAAAAGAACGCCAATAAGCTTTGCCAATCAAGAAAACTGGCATTTTTGGCATTTTGTCTTCTTGCATTAAGCATAAAATTTCGGAGAGTTCGTCCATAGTGCCAAAGCCGCCCGGAAAAAAGACAAATACTTTGGCGGCCATAGCCAGAGAAACTTTACGGGCAAAGAAATATTCAAATGTCAAACAATCCGTCAAAAATGGATTTGGGAATTGTTCGTGTTTTAAGGTGATATTTAAACCGATGGTACGCCCACCGATTTCGTAAGCACCATGAGAGGCTGCCTCCATAATACCAGGGCCACCACCAGTAATAACTGCATGGCCATTCTTAGCCAATAATCCACCGAGACGATAGGCCATAACGCAGTATTTATTGTCTTGTGGCAATCTTGCAGAGCCAAAAATAGTCACGCCTTGTGGGAAAGAGCGTACTATCTGTAAGCCCATGCCTAAATCCTTAGCGTATGCATTAGCTCGCTCAAGATCGGCAATTGATAGCTTTTTTAGCATTTCTTCTTCAGTTTTCAACATATTTACCCTTTATAATTTTTGAATTGGCATTGGATGGAGTTCTTCCCGCCCAGTCAGTATACCACGATTGGCACCAATTTTGGAGACTACAGATGTAGAGTTTGCTGAAGCAAAAATTAAAGATTTTTTGAAGGTTTTACCATTTGAAAAATGCGCCAAAAATCCTGAACCAAAAGCGTCTCCGGCACCAGTAGCGTCTTTAATTTTACAATCTTCATATATCCCAAAGCGATAAATTTCTCCCGTCTCGCGATTGCCCGCAATTCCGCCCATTGGTCCATCAGTAATTATTACAATTGGAACGTAATTATTTAAATGATACAAAAGTTCATTCAAAAGTACTCCAGGTACAATTTTGGCTGCCTCAGATTTATTCACTAGTAGAATGTCAACATCTTGAAGTAATCCAATAAGTTTTTTAGGCTGTTCAAGCTCTTTAATACCTGGGTTAAACATAATTTTAGTTCCGAGGCCTTTAGCTTTTTCAAAGAACCTGAGTAACGTATCCATATCTCCACGCAAAGTAGTAACATAGAGCCAGTCGGGCTGAATTAAATCCAGGTCAGCTTCACTTAAATTTTCGAACCTTTCGCTAGCTCCTCGATAAGTAAGTATAGTACGTTCACCACCCTTTGAGTCCAGCAAAACTACCGAAGTGCCAGTTGCCTTACGAGATATAAAATTCACATAACTATTATCGATTTCTTCGAGGTCAAGTACTTTCATGATAGCATCACCAGCAGAATCACGGGCTATGTTACCAATAAAAATTGCTTCGTGCCCGTGTCGTGAAAAAGTAATGGCAGAATTAATTCCTCCGCCCCCCACTTCGTAACTTAAATTATCGATATCGACTTTCGACCCCACTAAAATATTTCCAAAAATTGCGTCGCTACCGATTGCGGTTGGGGCTAAATCGTCACGGTCTACTAAATAGATATCTTGTAATGCTGAACCTAAAGAAACCAACCGCGCCATTAAAGCACCACTCCACTTTTATCAATTTCAGAAACTAATTGCTCAAACATACCAGCTGGATTTTCAGCTCTCGAGATGGCTGAGCCGACATTGATAACATCAAGGTCTGCATGCGCGAGAGCACGAATGTTGGATAAATTAGCCCCACCATCCCAGCCTATTTCTAGCTCGGGTTTAATGTTGCGAACTAGGGCAATTTTTTCCATCTGCAAAAGATCAGCTGGGCTGCCTTGCACTCCGAGCTGGCCAGCAAAAATTAAGGCGTGGTCAGCCGCTTCAAGATATTGCTTAACATTTCCGGGATAAGTTGAAGGAAGTAATGCTACGCCAGATTTTATACCATGATTTTTGAGTTCCTCAAATACAGGTAATAAATCTTCACTAGCTTCAGCGTGAAAAATACAAAGAGACGGAGCTAATTTAAATATAGTATCAAGATGTTCAGACGGACGAGCCACCATCATATGAAGATCTGCTTCCCATCCACGCGGCCACCAGACATTTGTAATATCTAGTGTTTCGGTAGGAGCGAATACTCCATCCGTGACATCAATCTGCACGCGCCTTGTAAAAGAATTAATAATCTCAACTTGTACTCGAAAATCCTTTTTATTATCAACTAAAATAGTCGGGACAATTGAAACTTCCCTAATCATAATCTTCCCTTTCATCTAAACGATTAATACGGCGAACGCGCCGTTCAAAATTTATAAAATTAGTTTCTAGAAATGTATTAACAATTTCCTGCATTTCATTTTCGTTGAGAAAACGCGCTGACAAGCACAAGACATTTGCGTCATCATGTTCACGAGCCAACTTGGCTGATTCTGGGTTGCCACAATGTGCTGCACGGATGCCCTTAAAGCGATTTGCTTGCATTGTTACACCATGTGCAGAGTCGCAAATCAATATACCACAAGAATTAGGATTCTCGCGCACCGAGGAGGCGACCTTCACTGCAGGATCATTAAAATCATCACCTTCTCGATATTCAAAGGCACCTTCATCTGTGACATTATAATTTTTCCCCGTCAAAAAACTAATCAAATTATTCTTTCGTTCAAATCCTCGATAATCTGCTCCGATAAAAATTTCCATTAATCTTCCCCACCATAGTCAACACTAAGCTCCACGAGACGGTTGGAATATCCCCACTCATTGTCGTACCAAGCAACCACTTTTATCATATTCCCACCAACCACATCAAGTAGTGGTAAATCTACTACGCAAGAATGTGGATCGCCAATAAAATCTGACGAAACTAATTCTTCTTCCGTTGCCCCAATGATTCCTTCGTAATATGGCTCTTTTGCTATACGTTTAAAGAATTCAGTGAGCTCTTCTTTGGTTGTGTCGCGCTTAATAATGGCAGTAATGTCAGATAAAGAAACTACTGGTGTTGGGACACGTACGGAAAGCCCATTAAACTTGCCGGCAAGACTAGGAATAGTGAGTGCGGCCGCTTTAGATGCGCCAGTAGTGGTAGGCACGATATTTTCAGCAGCACTCCTTGCTTCACGCAAATCTTTGGCAGGAGCATCAAGCAAGCGCTGTGAACCAGTATAAGAATGTACTGTCGTCATCATAGCCTTTTCGATGCCAAATTCGTCTTCGAGTACCTTCATGATTGGCGCAATACAGTTAGTAGTGCACGAAGCATTTGAAATTATTTCATCGGTCTTTTCGATGATTTCTTCATTAACACCAAGGACTATAGTTTTTGCACCTTCTCCTTTAGCGGGAGCAGAGATTATTACACGTTTTGCTCCAGCTTCGATATGTGCCTTTGCGTCTTCTGGTTTCGTGAAGAAACCAGTGGATTCAATTACTACATCGACACCCAAATCTTTCCACGGCAAAACACGCGGATCTTTCTCGGCGTAAATTGGAATCTCTTTCCCGCCAACTATAATAGCATGTTCATTTGAATCAACTTTTTTATCATAAGTTCCGTAAGAAGAGTCGTATTTTAATAAATGCGCAAGTGTGGAGGCATCTGTAATGTCGTTAATGGCTACCACATCGGCATCTTTTCTACCCATAAGAATCTTGAACGCGTTGCGACCAATTCTACCAAAACCATTAATTGCTACTTTTACCATAAACCTCCTATTCTTCTTATGTCTATTATACAACAAAAAATCTCTTCGTGGAAGAGACTTTTTGTTGTAGATATATTATCTAGCAAAATGTGCAAATGCACGGTTTGCTTCGGCCATACGGTGGCAGTCCTCTTTTTTCTTGAAGGCAGCACCGGTTTCGTTGTAGGCATCTACGATTTCTGCCTCAAGACGCTTGGCATATGGCATACCAGAGCGACCACGGGCAGATTGTACTAGCCAAGTAAAGGCGAAATGCATTTGGCGATGGCCAGCAATTGGAAATGGAATCTGATAGTTGGCACCACCAACACGGCGAGACTTAACTTCAAAATCTGGTGAAATATTAGCAACGGCTTTTTCGAGTACTTCAACTGGATTTTCAGATTTCAATTTCTTTGCAGCACCTTCGATTGCGGCGTAAACTGCACGTTCTGCAGCTTGTTTTTTACCATCAAGCATAGATTTGTTAATCAGTCTTTGCACTAAAATAGACTGATATTTGCGATCTGGAGAAACTTTGCGTTCCAAAGATTTAGTAGTTTTGCGCGGCATAATTACTTATCCTCCTTTTTCGCACCATATTTAGAGCGACCTTGTTTACGGCCATTGACACCTTGGAGATCCAAAGTACCACGTACGATATGATAACGCACACCAGGAAGATCTGGTACACGACCACCACGTACGAGCACTACGGCGTGTTCCTGAAGGTTATGGCCTTCGCCACCAATATAAGCCCAAACTTCTTGGCCATTAGTAAGACGTACACGAGCGACCTTACGCATAGCTGAGTTTGGTTTCTTTGGAGTTTTAGTTGTAACTTTAATACAAACACCACGCTTTAATGGTGCAGCCTTCTCATAGCGCTTAGTTTTCAATGTATTGATAATTGAACCGAGTGCTGGAGATTTAGATTTCTTCGTAAGTTTTTTGCGTGGCTTACGAATCAACTGATTAATAGTTGGCATTCAAAATTCCTTCTATATATTATATATATTATATATTGCCCCACCTGCAAACACAGCAATAGCAAGTGAGATGAAACTCTTTAGATAATTATAGCACTATTTGTTATTTTTTACAAGGAAGTTTAAGGTTTCTTCCAAAATTAAACGGTTTTTAATATCCATTTTTACATTAGGGTCTTTTAAGCTTTTAAGCGCATCTGGTGATTTTTTGTAAACATCGCGAAGTTCGGCGATTTTAGCATTTACTACATCATCAGAAACGGTAATTTTTTGCTCAACGGCTAGAGTCTGAAGGGCCAAAGAGGCTTTGACGCGGTCTTCCGCCACCTTACGAGCTTCTTTATTCCAAGATTCTTCTGTTTCGCCGGCGCGTTTTAAGTAATCCTCAAAACTCATGCCCTGAGAGGTAGCATTTCTGGTCATATCTTCGCGAATCATTTTTAATTGATCGTCAATTAAAATTTCAGGTGTCGGAATTTTGGATTTTTCGACTAAAGCTTTAATTAATTCATCCTTGAATTTTTCTTCTTCACGGTGCTCTGTTTGGGTCTTTAAGTTTTTCTCAATATCAGCCTTTAATTCAGCCAAATTCTTAAATGGACCACATTTCTTAGCAAGTTCGTCGTCAATTTCTGGCAATTTAACTTCATTGATTTGTTTTAATAAGACCTCGAATACGGTTTTAGCGCCAGCCAAATCTTTTACGCCATAATCTTTTGGAAAAGTTAGGTTTAAATCAAATTTGTCACCAGGCTCGTGCCCGACGATACCATCCTCAAAACCAGGGATGAAACTATTTGAGCCGAGCGTTAGATGATAATCCTTAGCGGAGCCACCCTGAAAAGCCACACCATCCTTTTTACCTGTAAAATCAATTATTACTTCATCGGTTAATTTAGCAGCACGTTTTGCGACCTTTTTCTCAGCAAAAGAATTGGCAATGTTATTCAAAACGTTTTTAATATCCTTATCAGAAATTTTGGTTTCAGTTTGTTTGATACCTAAGTTTTTATAGTCGCCAAGTTTAATTTCTGGGATAATATCTGCTGCTGCAGTATACTCTAACATTTCGCCAGGAACATATTTGGTAACATTGACACTAGGCAAAACCAAAGGTGACTTTTCGTTTTCGGAAAAAGCACTAATTACAGTCGAACGCACGGCAATATCGGCCGTTTCGGCATTTAAGTCATTTTCAGGTATAAAGCGCTTAGCTACATCGGCCGGGACCTTGCCCTTACGGAAGCCTTCCACGTTTACCTCTTTAGCGAGCTTTTCTACCGCTTTCTCTGCTGCAGTTTTTAAATCTTTTGCATCTAGCGTTACGATAATTTCAACGCGAGAATCAGATAGCTTTTTCAGCTTTGTTTTCATAATAACTCCTCTAATTTAGATATATTATAGCACAGTTTTGATTGGGCCAGTAGTGCGGAAATGTTTAATTGTGAATTTCGGATCCGTGAAAAGTTTGATATCGGAATTAATTATTCCACGCGGGTCGAAAATCTGCTTGATTTCAAGATATAACTCTTTCTCTTTTTCTGGCATGCTCGAGTTGGTTATGATGGATTTAACGCGCCCTTCCGGTAACCCACCAGTTAGTGATCCACCCTGGCGATTTATGATGAATGTGCATGCCCTTAAGAAGGCTAAAGCTTTTTTGGCAAAATCCTCATCGTCAATCTTGAATTTAGGTCTAATGTTGTAATTTGACGACGAGTAGGAGCCAAATAGTTTTAGATCCATCTTTAAGCTTTTTTCTACCACCGTTAAATCATCCAAAAATTTAACCAAGTTGTCAGGAGGCAAATAGAAATCAATGGCGAGGGGCACTCTTTCTCCGACTCGGACTTGATTTAAGAAGCTGGACAAAGAATTTTCAAATTCGTCTAGCTGTTCTTTGTTTTTTTCTGACTCTATTATTATTTGGCTGCCCCGAGGCAAAACTTTTTTGATGTCATTTAGCTTTTTGGCACAAGAATTTATCTTATGGTCAAACTTCGCAAATACCACAAAACCAGTTTCAGTTTTATCGCTTACAGCGGATAATTTTTTACCAGTATTTTTGGCTGATTTGATAATATCAATGTCGTAAAAATCCAACTGGCGAGGTTTTAGTTCATTGGCAAATTCCAAGAACTTTTGCGCCATGCTAAAATCCTTGAATGTTGCTACGGTCCGCACTGTCTTGTTGCGTAGTGGGACGCCACGTAAAATAACTTCCGTAATTATACCTAAAGTTCCCTGTGCTCCGAAGAAAAGTGGCATTAAATCGAGGGTGCCTCTACGAGAAACTTGGGCAATGGTTGGATAGCCAGAGGAACCGTGGTTATTTTGTTTTATTTCTTCAATTAGGCCCTCTTTTGATTTGATTAATTCTGAAATTTTACGATAAATTTTCGCTTCGGTGGTCTTGTTTTGCATGATTCTTTCAAAGACGCGACTATTTAGACGATTGGTTTGCAAAATATCACCATTCGCAAGCACCACTTCAATTCTTTCTACATAATTCATAATACCGCCGTATTTGCCAGAATAAACATCAGATGGACAATTTGAAATTAGTCCACCAATAGTCTCCGTTTCATATCCACCAATTGGGATAGTCAAACCATACATCGACAATGCAGTATTAAGTTCTTTGAGCGTGATACCAGCCTGCACTCGCACTAAGCGTTCGCGGCGGTCAGACTCTAATAAACGATTTAATTTTTCGGTCGAAATTATAATTCCCTCACCAAGATTCGCCCCCATTTCATCAAGCCCAGAGCCCCAAATTGACACCGGTATCTTGATGTTTTTTAATGCAAGCTGATTGCAAAAACGCATTAATTTACTGACATCATCGGTAGATTCGGGTAAAGCTACGGCCTTTGGTTTGATTTGTACTACCGACCTATCAAAAGAATAATATTCCAAAATTTCTGGTGAATCAAAAACATTTCCGACAATTAATTCATTCAAATACCTCGCAATTTTACCCATCCTGGTTATGATTATATATCACAAAATTTGTTTTTGCAATAAAAAGTCCTCCAAATGGAGGACATTGACGTGTCGTAAATTACGACTTTTGGCCAGAGGCTTAAGACGGCGAGTCATTAATTCGCCTTCTTTAGTCGCAATCGGATAGACGAATCTTTTCATCCGACCATCATCAGAAACTACAACAATTACGCTTTTTTCTTTGGTTTTCATAAAGTACAACCCCCTTATATATAGTGTATAGAGCAAGCGCCGCTCTTCACTAGAATATATTCTAGCATTTTATCAAAAAAGCAAGGAAGATATTGACTTTTTTAAGCTTTAGTGCTATAATAATAGATAGAGCGACGCTTTTGTTGCTACTATGTACTTTTCTAGGAGGGTGTAAATGGAATCATTCGCTCGTAAATCCCCACTCGTAGTCGAGTTGTCTGACAAGGGGTATACTCTGAGAGTAGATGCGGACCCGAAGCATTGCCTTAAAGAGGCACCGCATTGGCATCTGTATCACGATTGCTTACCGATTGCTCGTATTACAAATTACGGGGTCTGGACTTCGTTCCCAATTGGTATCGACTCTGAGATTCGCCGCGAAGCGGAAAAACTAACGCAGGAATATATCTGCGAAATCGCATTTGCGTGTGGTCAGAGCACTATCAATGAGCCTTCCATGGTCCGCTGTACCACGATGGCGTCTCACGCCTAACTCCCCAGCCACGGTAAATAACACCGTGGCTTTTTCTTGAAAAACTTTTTCAATCATAATAATTATTCTTATGGATAATTATTGCATTAATTATCGCTAATATCTGGAGGCGCTACCATTGTTAGGGCGCACGCTGTTTTTACAGATGGGCAGCATCATATGCCATTCGTTGATTATCGTATCAAAAACGGCAAGAAGGAAGTTCAAAGATTACCATAAATTGCAAGTAGACTTTTAAAGTTATGATATATTTATTTTATGACAGGTGAAAAAATATCAAATCAATCTTATAATCAAGATGCCGACAAATGGGCAAATATGGAAGTCTCAAGCGCTCCATCTCCGGAATTCATTATTAAGCAATTCGCAACCAATGTTCGCGACATTCAGAAAGATTTTGCTGGTGCACTTGCTCGCGCTAAAGAAAAAGGCAAAAATACTCTAGACAAAAAAGATTTTGAACTTTGGGAAGGTGATTACAAAGATGCTTGGAATGTGATGGAGGAGCGCGAAAGAAGTGCAGGGCTTTATTCTCCAGCCCAAATTGCCGACGTCGAGGAACCAGTTATTGCCTATCTAGTAGATAGTGAACTACATAAAACAATCGAAGCTCAAGCCGGTCACTACTATGATGAAAGAAGTGATGCGCTTCTCGCAGCTATTCGTAAATCTGACGAGCCAGATAAGGAAGCAGACCTCGAATACGCTAGAGATTTTCGACGTGCTGTCTTACATCATCTGGATTACAAATATATTGAGGCTAGCGGCGATTGGCGCAAAGACGACGCAGATTATTACAATCGCTCTCGTACCAGAGCGCACAATTCAGTTATTGATCATCTTAATGGTCTTAATACTCTTGCGGAAAAATACCAAACTACACGCTTTACTCCACGTAATTTTTGGACAAGCGACATCAAAGAACAGACTCCAGCCATGTCTAGTCGTATGCGTTACGACCGCGATATCGTCGAAGAATATTATGCCATCGCTTTTTCGTACGAAATCAAAGACTATGAGAAGGAGCTAGAGAAAAACCTTAAATTCTATTGACTTGTTTTAGTTTTTATGCTATAATGAAGATATATAACGCGCATTTTTTCATGTGGTAGGGAGGCAACAAATGAAGTATGCAAAATTATTGACCTTTATTAATAATATGAGGAAAGAAGATTTTTACGACTTGTTCGTAAAAGGAGTCGGTTCTACTAAACTGTTTTCGCATTTTGTGACCGATCCTAAGTTCACCTCTGAAGTGGACAAAAAACTTTTACGCGATAAATTCATTAACGCTGGAATACCAGCAGAACTTATTGCGACTGACGACGATCTTTACGCCGCCGCCAAAATTTCCATGGCTCGCGCCGTTGAAGTTCGTTAGATTTATTTACTTATACTGTCCCCCTTGGCCCCCGTACGGGGGCTTTTTCAAACAAAAAACATGCCGTAAGGCATGTGGTGCCCGAGACAGGACTTGAACCTGCACACCAAATGGCATATGCTCCTAAGGCATACGTGTATACCAATTTCACCACTCGGGCATGTAAATAATTATAGCATATCTAAGACAAAAAATAAATCCAGCTAGGCTGGATTTATTAAAACTATAAAGTTATATTTCTCTTTTTGCCTTGTTAGACATTACGAAAGCCATTACGCTAGTCGTGAGCAACCCCAGAACGATAGCAGTATAGAACATATCTTCAGGACCAGTGCTCGGCAAATTGTCAGAAGTGGCGGTAGTTTGAGTTTGAGCAGTAGGCTTGCTATTGGTAGTCTCGGTGGAAATAGTACCAATTGAAGATTTCTTACTATCTTCCGTTTTAACCTTTTCAGACGCCTTATCGGATTCTTTATCGGCATTTATAGCACTTTGTTCATTAGTAGCGTCGTCGGTTTTTTCGCTAATCGTAAACGAAGAATTATTGTCGCCACCGATATTTTTACTGGTAGATTTATTAGTTGCGACCACGATAATCGCGGCAATTAAAATTAAAATTAATACCATCGCCGTAATCACTATAGCGAGAATTTTGCGACGCTCTTTTTTATCTAAATCAGCAACATTATACATAAAAAACTCCTTATACTCTGATTATATCACACTTTTGCTAAAAACACAATACTATTTTATAAAATGTTAATGTTTTATATAGATTGAGATATGTGCAGCAGCATATTGACGGGTTTTTAGAAGCTCCATCCCCGGTATTTCGGGTGCATTTCCAGGGTGAGATAATGCTAAAATGCCACCCTCCTTCACAAAATCAGATAATGTTTCTATCTCATTTAAATCAAAATTATCATAAGGCGGATCAGCTAAAATTATATCAAATTTCGTTTCGCTAGTATAGCTCCTAATTGAGCTAGTAATAATTTCCCCATTAGCCTCAATACCAGACAAATTTTGACGTATTATCCTAGAGGCCTTAGGGTTTTTTTCGACAAAAATTACCTTGTTGGCTCCCCTCGATAAAGCTTCGATGCCAAGAGCGCCACTACCAGAAAAAGCATCAAGTACTAGGGTACCCTCTAGGTGTCCTCCAAGCATATTAAAAAGGGCCAGGCGTTCCCTTTCTCCCATCGGATGTGTCCCCTCGCCCGGAGTAGAAAGTCTTCGATTTTTATAAATTCCAGAGGTAATTTTAATACTATTCATTTTAATTCAAAGTCGTTAATTGTTGATATTTCAAAATTCCAGCCATGAGCTCTTTATATTTTAACACATTTTCTTTATTTTGCAAAAATTCCATCGCATCAGTCTGGGCGCGATGGATCAATTTAGTGTCGGATAAGGAAGCAATTCTAAGGTCTAGCGTGCCATGTTGCAAAGAACCATAAATTTCTCCTGGCCCACGCAACTTTAAATCTACTTCAGCTAAATGAAAACCGTCATTAGATTTTTCGAGCTCCTTTAGGCGCCGAGATGGCTGTGTTTCACCACTTGTTAGTAAATAACAAAAAGATTTCACAGAACCTCGGCCCACGCGTCCTCTCAGCTGATGAAGCTGTGCCAAGCCATATGATTCGGCATTTTCGATTACGATTAGAGAAGCGTTCGGTACATCGACCCCAACTTCCACGACAGTAGTAGATACCAAAATATCAATCTCGCCGTTTAGGAACTGCCCCATAATTGAATCTTTCTCGGCAGATTTCATTTTTCCGTGCAAAAATTCAATTCTTCGTTCAGGAAAAATTTTTTTCAGTTTTTTAGTGCGTGATTTGACGGAAGTGATTTCGGAAGTAGGACCACCAGAAGTTTCGTCGATTGCCTTGCAAATCCAGTAAATTTGTTGTCCACGAGCTTTAGGACCACACTTTTTAAAGTCAGGCGCTGTGCTTAAGATTTCGCGCATTTTCGGATAAAGTTGGGCTTTAGTTTCTACCTCGGTTAAAATCTTGGTTTCAATCGGTTGCCGGCCTTTGGGAAGCTCATTTAAAATAGATACATCAAGGTCACCGAAAATAGTCAGCTGCAAAGAGCGCGGAATAGGTGTAGCGGTCATCGAAAGTAGATGCGGGGCCAGCCCTGAGGGAGATTTTAACATTAATTTTTGTCGCTGTTCTACTCCAAAACGGTGTTGTTCATCAATTATGACTAAAGCTAAATTACAAAATTCAGTGTCATCAGTTAAAAGTGCATGGGTGCCAATCACAAGATTAACTTTCCCAGAAGCAATTGCTTGCTTCAATTCCACCTTTTTCTTGGTCGCACCTGTAAGCAGTGCTGTCGTGACACCAAAATTACCAAGCAAACTTGACAAACTATCAAAATGTTGTGAAGCCAAAATAGCTGTCGGAGCCAGAATCGCAACTTGACCACCGACTAAAATTGTCTCATAAGCCGACAGTGCCGCCACCATAGTCTTGCCGGAGCCCACGTCGCCTTGTAAGAGCCGGTTCATCGGAGTAGGTTTTTCTAGGTCTTGAAAAATTTCCCATGTGGCTAACCTCTGGGCATTAGTCAGTTTAAATGGTAATTTGCTGACAAAATCTCGAATCTTGTCCTTATCAAAGGCTATAGCTGTGGCGCGTAATTTTTCGTTTTCTAATCGATTTAAGCGCGCTGCCAAGATTAGCTCAAATAGTTCTTCGTAAGCCAAGTAATTCCGGGCTTTTTCAATAGCCTTCAACGAATCAGGAAAATGAGCGGTAAATAGAGCTTCTCTTCTCACGCCAGATTTTACAGTCGGCAATAAATCTGGAATCTCGCTAAATTTATCGCGAGAATTGTTGATGAGCCGTTTAAATTCTGAAGATTTTACAGCTCCACGAGCGATATAAATAGGCGTAAGCCCACTTGTAGGGTCGATATCGGAAGCCAAAGCCGCTGTAGGCGAAGTGAGTTGAAAGCGTCCGTTTTTTAATCCATATTCACCCATAAAATAGTATTCACGGCCTGAAACGAATTGACGTACCCGATAGGCTTGATTAAACCAGACGACTTTTATAGCTCCAGTATTATCGCGGATTACCCCTTCAGTAATAGTTAGATTACGACGTCGAGCTCGCCTCGTTGAAAGCGAATCGACTTTACCCTTAATTACGATTTTGCCTGGCCGGATTTCGGCAATTGAAGTCGGTGCGGTATAATTTTCGTAGTCGCGAGGCAAATTATAGAAAAAATCCCGTACGGTTTTGATTCCGGATTTTTTAAGTACGGCAGCAGTTTTTGGCCCGACCCCCTTTAACGTTTCTACCGAGTCGAACAGGTTCATGCTTTACCGCTATGCTCCTCGCGCCATTTAGCAATTTCACCATGATTGCCCGAAAGCAATATTTCCGGCACTTTCATACCACGGAAATCTTCTGGCCTAGTATATTGCGGATATTCCAGATTGTCTCCGTCTGAAAAAGACTCAATAATCGCTGATTGTTCTCC
>CAKUXN010000013.1 GCA_934700415.1 uncultured Candidatus Saccharibacteria bacterium
CTCTAAAGCATATATTCAACAATGCTTCGGCCGAAGAATTTCGGTCTGGTGCGCCTGACTAGACTCGACTCGAAGAGCGAGTCTTACTTTTTTACGCACTTTAATGTGGTGCGCGGTATCTAAATCTCTACGAACCTCTCCGTGGGGTAGTTGAATACGTTATTGTGAATCCAACATGGCGGCCGGACTTCAATTTGGTCGAAAGTAAACTTAACCCTGAACTGCAAGATTTTATATATTAGTGCCATGACAACGAAACCAATTACGAACTATTAGTAATATATACATATAGAGACTGGGATAGTAGATCCATTGTCAATGTTAAAGCTCTCTTAAGAGCCTACAATGTCAATGATAAGAATAAGAGAATAAAACAACCGATGATGGTATAATTATAGATGATAATAGTTCATATACAGGAGGCTTATGGAAGACTTCGTATCTAATGTAAATGTGGGGAGTCTTTCTGGATGCCTTGCCGTAGTGACGTCTCTATATATACCAGTTGCTATTTTAATATACCAGGAGTTTAAGGAAAAACCATCATTTAATGAATTTGCCTGGGATAAGACAGTTTTACTCCAAAGAGTAATAAAAGGATGGCAGATCCTTGGTTCTGTGATCCTATCGTCAATTGCTACTATATTCTGGGAACACAATATTAGCTGGGTTAAATTATTGTTATTAACAATCTATGCTATTGGCATTGCTATTTTGGTAAAAAATCTAGTATGTCTATTCAAATGGTTCATGTCGGATAAAATAGGCCGAGTTGGTCGAAAGAACTATAGGCAAGAACAGAAGATAAAGTTTCTAAAGGAGCTCGATCCAGACAATTCTTTAGATGTTTGGAGTAATTTATTTAGCTCAATTGAACTCGAAAATGCATTTCTAAAAGACTATTTGAAAATATTTTTTAACAAATTCTCGGAAGCTAAAAAAGACAACCATTGGCAATATGAGCTATGTCTGACAAACAATATGGAAAGACTCTATTATCAGGGGCCAGACTTCCAGGATGAGGTTATTGATTTTGCTTTTAATGCCTACACCGATAACGATGACACAAAAAATGACGAAACGTATATTAAGCGGACTATAGTCAGAAAACTGTTTAGCCTATTATCTATGAATGGTAATAGATATTGTTTTTCCATTTCACGATCATTTGATAAAAAGCTAGAGAATATTACATCTGATGATCAAATTTTGAATGCAGTCAGAGATTTTTCTTTCGATGCCTTAAATGAGGTCCTTAGCGCGTACGACAAGATCCCCGAGCGAAATAATCATTATGGCTTTGAACTATTCCCGGTTGATAAGTGGAATATCTCTACACTTCCAACTTCAAAAGACAAAAAGGCGAACGCAAAAGCGATGGGGCTTTTCATTTCTTATCTAGAGATGTTACCAATGTTTGTTGGTTTGAGAAATGACAAGATAGATGACAAAAGAGCCACTTTTCTCGATGAAATAGTTTTTGGCATGCTTGGTCAAAAATATTCAAGAAAAATGATTAGAATTGTAAATTTATACTTTAGTCAAACATTTTTCTCGTCATACGAAAACGAAGATATAGGTCACGCTTTAATTCGTAACTTTATCGACAATGATTACCATTTTCTATTCATGGATACATCTTGCTCAGTTGCGTCGTCGTTCGATCCCAACGAGCCTGAGGAGCAACGACTAAAGCGCATAATGAAGAAATTTAAAGAAGAAGAAAAGCGACGCGATAACGATACTCTTAAATTATTAGCAAGTGTATATAGGGTTCTCCTAAATACGAAAGAGATTAAAAAGATAGATGATGCTATTGCTAATTACGATTTGAAAGACAAGAGCTATCAATACCGTACGGACATAAGAATCGTAGAGAGTAATTTCGAAGACCTAAAAAACACTATTAGCAAAGTCATAAAATACAAGAACTCAATAAAGTAACTATGCGATAATACACCGCTTCTATAGCGCAGCTTTAAAAGAAATGTGGCTACTATGGCAAAACGCTGTACATTCAAAACAGTAAAGCCTGGCGAACCAATACCGGTTACCGCCCGGCAACTTGAAAGATTCATGCTCGAACATAACGGCAGATTTAATTCGCGCGATTACGATAAGTTCGAGCGTATGAAGCTAACGGAATCGTCCGTTCGCGACGCGATCTATGAATTAAAGACTTATTCCATAGAAACACTAACTCAGCGCTTTGATGTGCGGCTTCTAGGTCGTGGTAAGCGCGTTTTTGCGCGCCTAGATAGCGAAGACGACAGTTGGTACCATTTCTCTCGCTTGCATACATTCCACGCGTGTTAAATAACCGTGACGTGAATGACGCGATACTCCAAATGTTCTTCATTGGTAAATGGAAAGTCCATAAACTCTCGCTTTGTGCGGAGCCGGAAGACATTATGCATTGTGGTAACGATTCCAATAAAACATTCTGGTAATTCGTCAATAGGTAGTATCCACTTGATTACAATCGGGTTTTGAAAGTTATTGCGCAGAAAACAGGGGTAGAATTTTTTCTTGACGCGAGACGGTAAATTATTAGATAAAAGTGTGGAAAAATGATACTTTTTCGGCAACATTTTTTACTTGCTTTTATTCCGATAAACGTATAAAATAGTACTTATGGATAATACTGCGGTGCTCACTTCAATAGAAATAGCTAAAAAATGGGAGCTATCTCCAAGGCGAGTATCGGTTCTTTGTGCAGAGGGCAGAATTAGTGGAGCGATAAAAAAAGGAAAAACTTGGCTAATCCCTGCATTTTCTGAAAAGCCTACTGATTTAAGGCGGAAAGAAGAAACAGTTACAATTACCCCTGAAAAAACCATAGATATTCAGAATCGACGTTTTCTAGGCAATAAATATAAACTACTAGATTTTATAGATGAGACCATAACAAAGTACTGCCCAGACACAAAGTCGATCTTGGATATTTTTGCAGGAACTGGTGTCGTGGCAAAACATTTTTCAGACAGAATGGATGTAATTACGAACGACATTCTATATAGCAATTACATATCGCATGTTGCCTTTATGTCTCATGAACACGCAGATGTACTCAAATTGAAAACAATCGCAAACGAATTCAATAATGTGGATATTAAGGAAATACCGGAAAACTATATGTCGCAAACGTTTGGCGATACGTATTTCTCGCACGATGATTGTAAAAAAATTGGCTTCATTCGCAACAGAATAGAAGAATACAAAAACAGCAACATGATAAACGATCGTGAACGTGCAATCCTAATTACATCTCTCTTATATTCCATGGATAAAATAGCAAATACTTGTGGCCACTATGACGCCTTTATTAAGGGTGCGCATTTTGATAAGCAATTCGATTATAAGTTGATAAAAATTACTAATGATTTTAGCAATTCAGCAAGTTTTTATCGGGGAAACGCAAATAAGATTATCAAAGAAATCGATTTTCCATTTGTCGACTGTGTCTATTGCGATCCGCCATATAATAGCCGCAATTATAGCGATCTATATCACGTCTTAGAGAATGTTGCTGAGTGGAAGAAGCTGGACGTAGAGGGCGTAGCTAGAAAAATGGATCGTACAAATATTAAAAGCGAATATTGCAGTAAAAGTGCTGCAAAAGCTTTTGAAGATTTAGTCCTAAACCTGAAATGCAAATACATAGTCTTATCCTACAATAATACCGGAGATAAAGCAGACGGAAGAAGTAATGCGCGTATATCGGATGAAGACATAATTCGTATACTTAAAATGCGCGGCATAGTAAACGTCTACTCAAGGAAATACAAAGCTTTTACTACTGGAAAATCCAATAATAATACAAATGAGGAAAGGCTGTTCGTTTGCGTAGTCAAAGATCCTCTTTGGGTAACGGCGAAAAAAACATTCACCAAATCGCCATTAAACTATACTGGCGGAAAGACTAAACTATTACCGCAAATATCAGAATTATTTCCCAAAAAGATAAACACGTTCGTCGATTTGTTTTGCGGTGGTGGAAATGTTGGAGTAAACATACTCTCTAAGCGCACGATATATAATGACCTAAATAAAGACGTTATAAAGCTATTGGATTTCTTCAAGAACAATAGTTTTGAAATGATCGACAACCAAATATCAAAGATAATTACAGATTATTCTCTTTCTGATTCTGAAGCATACGGCTACGAGTATTATGGCTGCAACAGCTCTGATGGTCTAGGAAAGTATAATAAGGCGGCATTCCAGAAACTACGCAAAGATTTTAATGATAGCAACCGAGACAATCTAGCTATGCTGTTCGCTCTAATAATCTATGGTTTTAATAATCAAATCAGATTCAATAATAAGGGCGAATACAATTTACCCGTAGGCAAAAGAGACTACAATAGGAGTATTAAATATAACCTTGCGAGTTTCTGCCGAGATTTAGCGAGTCAAGACTCCGTTATCCTCAATACAGATTTCAGAAACTTCGATATCTCGACATTAAATGGCGACGATATGATTTATTGCGATCCGCCATACCTAATTACGACAGCCACATATAATGAAAAGGACGGATGGAATACGAACGACGAAAAGGACTTGCTAGATTTCTTAACGCGCGTCGATAAACAAGGGATTAAATTTGCCCTATCGAATGTCTTAGAACACAAAGGCCAACGCAACGAATTGTTAGGCAATTGGGCTAAGCAATATAAAGTTCATAATCTAAACTTTTCATATAACAATTCAAACTATCACAGCATAGCGAGTAGTCATAAAACTCAAGAGGTGCTGATTACAAATTATTAGATTTATAGTATAATAGAAGCATGCGAAAGCCGTGGTCTATAACAACTACAGTACGAAATCCGCTAAGAATTAAGGATTTTCTTAAAGCTGTCGCAGAATTATGTGGAAGGCCATGGAATAAAGATACACAAAAAGAATATCAGAAACTACTAATCCAAAAACGCCTATATGGTTTTGATAGCGTGCAATTCTACAATGGCCTGCCTACAGAGATTACATCGTTAATTGATGATACTGACGCAGAAATACCGATGGAGACTATCGACGAGATTCTAAGAATTAAGAGTTATGCCGATTTTGACATGCGTGGCCGCCAATCAATGAATCCACTTACAAAATTTGGTTTTATTAGAATAGATGACGACACGAAGATTATCAGCTTGACTGATTCGGGGCGCGAATTGCTAGATACTGACGACAACGAAATTGGAAAAGTGTTGCTAAGGAGTTTCCTCAAATGGCAGATCCCGAATCCTGCAAGCAGAGACTATCCAGAAGAAGATGGATATTCGGGAATTCCTTTTGTTTTAGCTCTCAGATTAATATCTCGCGTAAATGAGCTCGAAGAAGCTCGTGGAAATAATGGGGTTGGACTACAGAAGCGCGAATTTGCTTTGTTTGCTACTACTCTTACAAATTATGCAGAAATAGATTCATACGCGAATATGGTTATCGAACTTCGCGATTTACAAAACGGCCACGATAAGCAAGAAAGAAAAACGATTCGCGACAATTACAGATTAAAGTTCGCCAGAGATTATCTGAACACTACCGATTCATCTACAATAAATAAGTTCCTAAAGAACTTGAATGATTATGGTGATAATGCAATCCGCTATTTTCGTTTGACTAACTTTATTCGTATACGTGGCGGCGGTTTTTACGTGGATATAGAACCAAGTAGATCGACAGAAACTAACGCGCTTTTTGAGTCTGAATGGTATAAGTCAAAAGAATTTACAGACAAAAACACATATCTTGATTATCTTTGCTCAGATACCGAACCGCAATATCCATGGGAAACAGAAGAAAAGCTTCGTGAAATTGCGAATACAATACAAGAGGATGTAATAAGGCTAGGACGCGAAGAAAATGAAACGATAGCTCCAATTCCGCTTGATAATTCTTCTTCTGAGGAACTTAAGACAACAATCGAAAACTTGAGGAAGCGTCGAAACGAACTAAGGAACAAAAGCGATCATGACAAAGCTCAGCCTGCTGAGTTTATCGCAGAATGTATTAAGCAATTTGATGATATTTATACAAACGACGAAAAGAGTCGCGCACTCATGCTCGAGCATTTATCCACTATGGGGTTGCACGCATTTAATGACGCGATATCCGTAAAACCCAACTATCCTATTGGCGATGATAATGAGCCTACTTC
The DNA here is from genome assembly GCA_934700415.1 of uncultured Candidatus Saccharibacteria bacterium. Classification (GTDB taxonomy): domain Bacteria; phylum Patescibacteriota; class Saccharimonadia; order Saccharimonadales; family Saccharimonadaceae; genus Nanosyncoccus. The sequence continues at coordinate 6,164 of CAKUXN010000013.1, forward strand.
AACCGCTCCTGGTGGAGTTCCTGATATTGAATGCGTTTATAATTCGTTTGGCATGGTATGCGAAGTGACCATGTTGAAAAATAGAAGCCAGTGGTTTAACGAGGGGCAACCAGTAATGAGACACCTCAGAGATTTCGAGGCGTCGCACGATAATTCATATTGTCTCTTTATTGCGCCATCAATTCATACAGACACCGCTGAGACATTCTATATGGCGAATAACTTTGGGTATAAAGGTCAAAAACAAAAGATCGCGCCAATTACGATTTCTCAGTTTGTCGGCATGTTGCAAACGCTGAAGCAAATGCGCGAAAATGGTAAAATCTTCCATAATTCTGACATGAAAGAGTTGTTAGATAGAATCGTTGATGAATCTGCGACCGGAAATGACTCCGAAAGATGGATAGCGAATATCCCTCAAATCGTTGTAGACTGGCAGAATTCACTGTTGAATAGATAAAAAGATATCGAGCGCTTCAGCAACTCCGCATTCCGGGTAAATATTAGTCTTATTGTCCTTGCGCGATAATGCAGGATCCCCAATATAATACTTGCCGCATTTCGGGCATTTGTGGCGCTTTTGAACGGCCTTTGAATCATTGGTAGATAACTTACTCATATAAACTCCTTAGCCCTTGCGAGACGTCTTGGCTTCTATAAAGAACGCACCTATGTGGCTAGGTTTTTGTTAACGAAAAAATTGCGGATACTCTCGCAAGGTCTTTGTATTTAACCTTACTTGTGGAAAACTTTCAAGTCTGCTAAAACGCTTATGCTTGCTCATTTTACCATGAGTAGTATAATTGGAACTAGTTAAATTGCGGCACCTAAATGGGTGTCTTTTTTAACTTTGACCTTGGTGGGAAGCGTGCTCGGTGGGGAGTACGCTCGGTGGGAAGCACCGCTCGTTATCTGAGCTACAAGCACATTAGAAAGGCTATCAAATGCCTAGAACCTACAAGAAAGCACAGAAGCATAAAAATAGCTTTCTGTGTTCAAACGAGATCATAATCTTCACCAAAGAAGCGCGCAAACTGCTAGGCAAAGCAGACTCTGATAAAATCTCAGACTTAGAGCTTGCCAACCTGATCGGACTAATGCACCGTATCGCTAGCGATCTTATTGATATAAAAATCGTCCATTCTGGCGAAAAGGTGGTATAGTATGTTGTTAATGAACGATGGAGTAAAACGCGTTGCGTTCGGCTACACTCGCGTCTCGACGGAAGAACAAACTTACGGCGCTTCTTTGGAAAACCAAAGACTTGCAATACAAAAATACGCAAATCAAAACGATATAGAAATAATCGGCTGGTATACCGACGCTGGCATTTCAGCTAAAACCGCACACCGCCCAGAACTTCAGAAGATGTTGGCAGATATTGCAAGACGCAAAGGGCGCATAGATCATGTAGTCGTTTATAACGTATCGCGCATTTCTCGCGACATGACGTCATTCTTTAACGATATTGGTTTTATCCTAGCCAAATGCGGTGTCACATTGCGCTCTACGCAAGAAGTAATCGACGAATCGCCAACTGGCCGCTTTATGCTAAATATCGCGTTATCGGTTCACCAGCTCGATAATGATATTAAATCGAAGACCGTTAAGGACGATATGGCGCTTCTTGCAAGTTATGGCTGGTGGCTATCGCAAGCGCCGCTCGGGCTGAAGCTAAAGCCGATCGTAACCGGCGAATATACTAACGACGGCAAGAAAAAGCACCATAACACGCTCGAGATCGACGAGACGAACGATATTGGCAAGAATATCCAATTCCTGCTGAATCGTTTCTCCGAGGGCGATATAGCGCCAATGGAGCTAGTAAACTTAGTGCATAAGATGGGCGTGAACGGCAAGAATGGCAAGCCTATTACACTAAACACCATGCTTGGCATTCTGCGTCAGTCAGTTTACGCCGGATATAACACATCTAAAAACTTACTAGACGGCAAGCCGACTAAAATCAAGGACTTTGACGGCCTTATCGATATTGATACTTATAATGAGAATCAACGGATCCTAAGTGGTAAATGCGCTCCACTGGTGCCGAGTAATAGCGAGCTATATCCACTTCGCAAATTATTGATTTGCTCAAAATGTGGAACGCTGATACGATCTAGCGCGCCACGAAGCTCTGCTGGTAAGAGGTTGCCGCGCTATCACTGCACAACAAAAGGCCATAGCTCGGTTCCGATCGAGGAAATGCACCAACTATTTGTAGACTTCCTAGAAGAAATAACGCCTAATGAGGGTACTATTAAGCTATTTAAGGAAATAGTGAAACGTACAGCGGCCAAAAAGCTTGGCGATACGACGCGTGAGCTAGCACAGCACCGCGAAGCAATATCGGATATCGATAAGAAACTAATAGAAGCGGTAGACGCTATGCTAGATGGCAAGATCACAATTGACGACAAGAACAGGTATAGCGAAGCATTAGAGCAGAAGCGCCAAGATCTGCGACGAGAAATTGATAAATTGGAACGGAACCAAGGCCTAAATGAAGCCACAATAGATTACGTGTGTAATTTTATGACAAAGCCGGCCAAGCTCTGGAAAGACGTCGACCTCGAGACGAGACAGGCGTTCCAAAAAATGCTGTTTCCGAATGGTCTACACTTCGATATTAAAGACAAAATTTTTGGAACGGACGATTTAAGCCCACTCTTCTCCGTTATTAACAACAAAAAAGAGCCTGATTCTGGCTCTGATTGCGAAATGGTGATCTCGGCGGGAGTCGAACCCGCGTTGTCGGGATGAAAACCCGATGTACTAACCGTTATACTACGAGACCGCAGGATTATTATAACAAAAAGAGTCAAAATGTGCAAGAGTAAGTGTAGTCTACCTGGTAGTTTTTCTTGCCAAACGGAGCTTCGGGATAGATGCGGACAAAGGTTTTATTTTCATCGCAATGAGATTTTAAGAGGGCGGCGGATTCGGTGTATGATTTCTCATTAAATAAAAGTAGTTGCCGAAGTGAAATTGTTGCAAAGCCAGGTTCTTTATAACGAGATATGATTTTTTCCAAAGAGTCAATGTCGCTGGCAGTACCAACAAGGTTGGGATAATAATAATTTTCGTAATAATCGGAAACGATTGAAGAAAAATTTTGTTTTACTAAACGTTCGGTGTTATTAAAAGAGCAGGTAAGAAGAGCTAAAACCACAATTAACATTGAAAATAAAATAATTATTAGAATTGTTTTTTTGGCGGAGGAAAAAACTTTGCGATCGATTTTTTTCTGTTTAGCAAGATGAGAAGATTTAATACGCATACGAGAAGTATGAAAAGAAGCACTGGCGTTTTTATTTTTATGGGTTACCATAGCCTAATCTTACCATAAAAACTTTATTATGGTAATATATTTGTATGAGTAAGCTTTTTAAACGCACAAAAATATTAGCTACAATTGGGCCAGCGACGAATTCGGCGGAAAAAGTTGAAGAAGTAATTATGGCTGGCGTAAATGGATGTAGGCTTAATTGTTCACATGGCTCAAATGAAGAACGTGAACAACAGATAAAATGGATTCGAGCAGCCGCGAAGAAAAAAGGTCGCAGTGTGGCTATTCTTCAAGATTTGCAAGGACCAAAAATTCGCCTTGGGATGTTGAAAGATAATCACTTAGATTTGAAAAAAGGTGACGAGCTGGTCTTGGAAGCGGCGACTGATTTTGAACACGATGGTGGGATGACATTGCCAGTGCAATACAATCTGGCCGAGAAAGTTAAAATTGGTGAACCGCTATCGATGTTTGATGGTAAAGTAAAAGCGACAATTGTAGGAATTGAATCTGATACGGCAATTCGAATTGAGATATTAAATGACGGGTTTATTATGTCGCGCAAAGGACTTAATTTACCAGATACTGATTTTGGTGGTGATATTTTAACTGAAAAAGATATGGCTGACATTGAATATGGCGCGACTCTCGTTTGTGCAGTCAGCTTCTGATATTTTGAAGTTAAAACAAATATTACTTTCGCTTGGATCGACTGCTAAGGTAATTGCTAAAATTGAGACAAAGAAAGCTATCTCAAGTGATGAACATCTAGAAGAGATTGTGAAAGCGGCGGATGGAATTATGGTGGCACGTGGAGATATGGCTGTAGAAGCTGGTACTGAAGTAGTACCGATGGTACAGCGAAAATTAATCGCAATGTGTAGGGCCCATGCGAAGCTTTGTATCGTGGCGACACAAATGCTTTCATCAATGGTAGATAGTCCTGAGCCGACGCGTGCAGAAGTGTCTGATGTGGCGACTGCAGTAGTGCAAGGAGCTGATGTAGTGATGCTTTCAGATGAAACGGCAAATGGTAACTATCCTGTCGAAACCGTCAAAGAAATGAAAAAAGTTATTTTGTATACGCAAAACCATTCACGTGTGGCACCGATTTCGCGTTCACCGGAAGGAGAATCGGCGGTGTATGACGCCATATCGGGTGCAGCAGTGAGACTAGCGGAAACGATTGATGCTGATGTGATTATTTGTCAGACTGCTTCTGGCGCTACAGCGTTTGCAACTGCGGCACAGAGACCAAATTTGCCGATTGTGTCGGTGACGGCAAATCAGCGAGTAGCAAATCAATTGGCTCTACTTTATGCAAATTCAGCCTTCGTGAGAACATATTCTGAAGAATTCGGTTATGAACTAGCGAAGGAATTAAAACAGAGTGAATATCTTAAAACTAAGGAAGGCGAAAAAGATTTATTGACTGTAATTGTGTCTGGCGATAAGAATAAGTTTGGTACTGATACTATAATGGTCAGGCGGATATAGCTTCAAGGCCTGGAAGGGGCTTACCGAGAAGAAGTTCAAGGGCAGCACCTCCGCCAGTAGAAACTAGTGAATAATGGAGACTTGGATGGGTCTCCATTAAGTTTTCTACGAAACCAGTAGTATCTCCGCCACAAACAATAGTAACAGCGTTTTCTTTTTTGCCCATTAAATCGGCTACGATATTGGAAGCGGTGGCATATGCAGGGTCTTCGGCATAACCGAGTAGTCCATTCCAAATGATTGTCTTGGCATCAGCAATGTATTCAGCGATTTTGGCCGTAGAAATAGGGCCGATATCTAGTTTATGACCTTCGGAATCTTCGTCAAAATCATTTGCAACATAAATTTTGTCGGATTTTGAGGTGTAGCCATCGGCGGCGATTTTGCCACCTACAGCAATATGATCGGCTTTAGGTAAAATTTTTTCAATCAGAGGTTGTTTGTCGGAAATTTTGGAGCCACCAATAATGAACAAAACTGGATGAGTAGGGTTCTTTGTGATTGCTTTTAGATTTTTAACTTCTTTTTCGAGCAAAAGACCAGCATAAACGGATAAATGATTTTTAATGGCATCAGTAGATGCATGAGCGCGGTGAATGACCGCAAAACCATCTTGGACATAAATATCAGCACCGGTAGAGGTAGTAATCTCGGCGATAAAATCGTCTGAGTTGGCTTCTTCGCCAGGGAAGAAACGGAGATTTTCGAGTAAAAGAATACCGCCTTTTGGTAATTTTTTAACAGCTTGCTCGACATCTGGACCAGATACGTCGTCGATAAAACTAACATTTGGAAGAAGCTTTGCTAGCTCGGTGGCAACTGGCTTTAATGATAGTGATTTATCTTTTCCCTCTGGACGACCGAGATGGGAAATGAGGATGATTTTACTGGCTCCATGCTCACGTAGATATTCAAGAGTAGGAAGGCTAGCACGAATGCGAAGATTGCTTTCTACTTTGCCATCTTTTAATGGTACATTATAATCTACTCTTACGAGTACAGTTTTATTTTTAACATCAATATCTCGAATTGTTTTCATAGGATTCCTTTTAAATTGACCTCTATATAAAAAATATACTACAGGTAAAATTAGAAATCAACAGAAAATAAATTTGCAAAATATGCGTCCTGTGATATAATTTTTGCATGAAGAAAAATCGAACTTATCAACAGGTGATTGGTGAAACTATCGAGCAAATGCGACTTGAAAAAGGTTGGACACAAGGCGATTTGGCGCGAGAAATTGGTACGAGCCAATCGGCAATTCATCGAATTGAAAAGGGTGGTCAAAATGTATCGCTTGAAATGATTAAAAAGATTTCTGAAGCGTTAGGTAATCAAATTCTCTCTATAAATGATTCTGTTTCGCAAAGTTTTAGGATTCGTGGCGGACGTGAACTTAATGGTGAAATTACGATAAATACTTCTAAGAATGCTGCGGTGGGGCTACTATGTGCAGCTTTATTAAATTCTGGTAAAACTGTATTTCACCGAGTAGCACGAATAGAAGAAGTGTTTAGGATTATTGAGGTGCTTGAATCAATTGGCGTAAAATGTCATTGGCGCAATCGCCATCGTGATCTAGAAATTATATCACCACGTGAATTGAAGCTTGAGGAAATGGATATCGAGGCAGCTCGAAGAACGAGATCAATTATCATGTTTTTGGGTCCGCTACTTCATAGATACCCTAATTTTAGATTGCCTTATGCTGGTGGTTGTTCGCTCGGAACCCGTACGGTAGAACCGCATATTCAAGCCTTAAAATCTTTCGGACTAGATGTAGATGCAGTGTGTGAAAGTGGTTTTTATCATGTAAAAGTAAACCAAACTACGCTTAATAAATATACTGATAGATATATCGTGCTAACAGAACGAGGCGATACGGTAACGGAAAACGTCTTAATGGCGGCAGCTTTGAGTCCAGGAAAGACTACAATTGTCGGAGCTTCACCTAACTACATGGTGCAAGATGTGTGTTTCTTTTTGGAAAAACTTGGGGTTAAGATAAGTGGTATTGGTACTACGACATTAACGGTACAAGGTCATTCAGCGATTGATGAGGATATTGAATATAATGTGTCTGAAGACCCAATAGAAGCGATGAGCTTTATTGCGGTGGCGCTCGTAACGAATTCAGAAATTACAATAAGGCGTGCGCCGATTGAATTTTTGGAAATTGAACTTGAAATACTTAAAAGTATGAATGCTAATATCGAAAAATCAGAAGAGTATTATTCAAATAATGAACGGACAAGACTAGTAGATTTGGTGGTAAAAAAATCTAAATTAGTAGCACCAGTCGACAAAATTCATCCAATGCCATTTCCGGGTCTCAATATTGATAATTTACCATTCTTTTCGGTGATTGCAGCAGTAGCGGAAGGGCGAACTTTGATACACGACTGGGTATTTGAAAATAGAGCGGTATATATTACAGAGCTTTCAAACTTGAACGCTAAGATTGAGTTGCTTGATGCGCATCGTGTATACATTGAGGGTCCGACTAATTGGCGGGCTGCTGAGATGGTGGCGCCACAAGCGTTGAGGCCGGCAGTGGTAATTTTGATTGCGATGTTGGCAGCTCCAGGGACATCGATTTTAAGAAACGTATATTCTATTAATCGTGGTTATCAGGATTTTGCGGCAAGATTAAGGCACCTTGGCGCGGATATTACACCGCTTACTGGAATATAATTTGCGGTTAGTGATTGTGGTATAATGAAACCCATGGAATCGATATTTGATGGGTTAAATCCGGCACAAAAAGAAGCTGTGGAGACTTTGAATGGGCCACTTTTGATTCTGGCTGGGGCGGGGTCTGGTAAAACTAAGACTTTGACTCATCGAATTGCAAACTTGATTAAGTGTGGCGTGCAACCCGCGCATATTCTTGCAGTGACGTTTACTAATAAGGCAGCAAATGAGATGCGAGAAAGATTGTGGAAACTTTTGGGCGAAGGATCGACAGATGTTCCGCGTTCATTTATGCCTTACATGGGGACGTTCCATGGTATTTGTGTAAAGATTCTGAGGATTGAAGCGGATGCGGCAGGAAT
>CAKUXN010000014.1 GCA_934700415.1 uncultured Candidatus Saccharibacteria bacterium
GTGCGGATGCTAGTAGATCCAGGAAATTATAGCGCAATTGGTGGCGATTCATACCTATCTGGGTTTGTGAACGGATTTGAAGTGGTGCCATTTCCATATCTTGTAAATGTGACAGGGCTTCCTGATGCGGTGGGGAATACTTATAGTGGTAAGACTTTGTTTAGTTTTGATGGGAATAATTATAAGGCTAATTATGTGGAGTCGATGGAAGCACTAGAGGCGCTTTTCCCGAAAGACAAAATTATCTTCCTAATGTGTGGAGGTGGTGGATATTCGGGGATGCTTAAGAATATGCTAGTGGCCCTTGGCTGGGATGCGTCAAAAATTTATGATGTAGGTGGGTATTGGTTCTATGATGGAGCAAATGATGTGAAGGTAAAAAGAGAATTGGAAGACGGCAGAGTAGTATATGACTTTTATAAGGTGCCTTATCATGAAATTGATTTTGATAGCTTAACCGAGTGGAAGCCAGGTGAACTGGTGGACGTATCGGCTATTCAATACGAAAGAATGATCGCGGAGGGGCGATCTTTTTTGGTGTTTGTGGACCAAGGTGGGTGTCATACAGCGGATAGGTTGCGAGAATTTGTACAAAAATACAGCAAAGAGACAGGACGCGTGTTTTATCGGATAATGTTTAGCGATATGAAAGAGACTTCTCTATATGAGAGTGTGAAATTTTATCCGTCAGTGGCGATTATTTCAGATGGAGAGGCCACGAAGTGGCTGCGGGCGGATGAGGATGACGATGCTGATATATATAATAATTATGATGATTTTGTGAAATGGATGAAGCAGGTGTAGTTTGCGGTGTGGGCTGTGAAAAACATACGTTAAAATATTATTAAAAAATGCTTGACAACATAAAAATGGTTATGTAAAATAGAAATGTGTTAAAGGTTATGCATTTAACAATAAAAAAACATTGATTTTTTCGCGAGAGGGCGGAAAGGAAAAAATAATATGAAAAAATTAGCAATTGTAGGCGCATCTGCAGCTCTTGCAGCGATGCCAGTTGTTGGTGTTTTTGCAGCTACTCAAACTTCAGTAGTTGATACTGTTCAACTTACAGTCACAAAAACGTGTGCAATGGATGCAGCCGAGGCAGCAAAGACTGTTAATCTTGGCTCTGCAATAGCGGGCTCTGAGTATGCAGAAAAAGCTGGTTCTGTTTTAACGGTGACATGTAATGGTACAGCAGGTTGGGAAATCACTGCAACTGCTACGTCGTTAATTGGTGGTGCAGATACTACTGCTATTCCATTTGGTGCATATCCAACAACAGCCGAATCTAAGTGGTCTGCTAAATTGACGGCTTCTGGTGGTACCGTTGCAACTGGATGGGACAATTATGCTGGAACACAAGCGAGTAATACTGTTGTATTATCTGGTAACCAGGTAAATGCAATTACGGTTACCCCTGCTTACAAAGCACGTACGAGTGCTACACAAGCGAACGGCTCCTATGAAGGTACAATTACTTATACCTTCACAGATAAGACTGGTAACTAACTGTGTCATATAAAAACAGCCCTTTCGGGGGCTGTTTTTTGTATTATATTCATGATAGAATTTTGGTAGAAATGGAGGATAGATGAATCAGAAAAAAAACGAAGAGAGAACTTTAATTAGAAGAATGGCCACTATTATATTAATAGTTGCACTTTTGTTGGTTTTTTTATTTGCTATATTTTATAGACGTGAAATTCGGATTTCGGAGGGTGATTCAAGGGGATCTGTGGATTTTTTGTCGTGTCAGGCCAAGACGGCTTTAGAACCTTTTTTCGATTCAAATACCGCAATGGAACAAACACATGATGTCAAGATTATTTTTGGCGAAGAATCATTTGACAAAATAAATTATACTTTCACTGGTAAATTTAGCTCAAATGAAAATGCTACAACCGCGATGGCAGATATGCATGCTAAGTATAATATATATATGAATGAAATAAATGTATATCAGGAGAATTTGCGGCCGACTTTTTCCGTGATTGGCAGTGATGGGATAATTAACTTTTCGATCGATAAAAGTAATTTTACGTCTGGGACGGCTAAACTAGTATTTTTAGATGAAGAAGAATTTATGATGGCAGACCAATATGAGATAGACGATTTCGTGAGAATTTTAAATCGTGAAGGTTTTTCTTGTAAATATAGAGATTAAGTGATATTCCAATAATAATGTAAAGGAGGAAAATGAAAAAAATAAATATAAAAGCTTTAGTTCTCTTAATATGGCTTTTCGCATTCGGTTTTTTGAATAGTGCAAATGTTTTGGCTTCGAGAAAATTTGCTCTTTCTCCAATGGGCCAGCGAATTGTTTTGATACCAGGAGAAACATATCACGGTGGTATTACTGTTGCTGTGCCTTCCGATGCTAACGACAACTTTGATTATATAGTTACTTTGGCGCCATATTCTTTTGAGCGAAATGAAACAAGCGATACTGATTTTGGAGGATCCGATTTTGATACGATTACCGATTATAATCAAATTATTAATTGGATAACATTGGAAAATGCTGAGGGAACATTAGCACCGAATGAACAGGTTTCGTTCACTGTTGAAGTGCCGGATGATGCGCCAGCGGGCGGACAGTATGCAGCATTATTGGTGCGAGAAAATAGTGGTGAGACTGCTCAAGATGATGCGATGGCCATAAGAGAAATTATGCAGATGGCACATATTATTTATGCGGAAGTCGCTGGCGAAACGCGTAAAGAAGGAGACATTCTTGATAATAGTATTCCTGGTTTTTCTCTATCACCAAAATTGGTCGCAACTTCTGTAGTAAAAAATAACGGTAATATACATACGGATGTAGAATATATTTTGCAGGTTTGGCCATTGTTCTCAAATGAAGAAATTTGCACAAATGAAGAAAATTCAACTAAAAGTATGGTAATGCCCGGAAATACAAAATACCATAATGAGGAATGTAATTTGCCAGCTGTTGGGATTTTTAGAGCAAAGCAAATTGTGAAGATTTTTGGTGAGACGTCAATTGTTGAAAAAACTGTGATAGTCTGCCCTCTGTGGCTATTGTTTCTCATTATATTCGGTATCGCTGCAATTATAATTTACTTCGTGACTAGGGCGAAGGCTCGCAAGAAAAACGCCGAATAGTAAATACTTCAAAAACACCGCTCTTAAAGGCGGTGTTTTTAGTGGAGGGGGTTGCAGAAATAGATATTAAGTGTTAGGCTTTGTTTTCGATGAAAAAGAGAAAACAAGATTTAATGTGTAGGCAGGTACAGGATTGGTTTTTAAAATCAGTAACGTATGAAGGTGAACCGTATGTGATTGATGCGGAACAGGCTGCGGCAGTGGCAGACGATAGCTTGAATGCAATAGTGGTAGCACGCGCTGGGAGCGGCAAGACGAGAACGATTGTCGCGAAAATTATTTATTTGGTTGCGAAGTGTCAGGTGCCGCCCGATGAAATAATAGTATTTGTTTTTAATGCCAATGCGGCGGCAGAGATTAATGATAGACTATGCAAAATGCGTGTAGATGGGGTTCAAGTAATAAAAGATGCGAAAATTGCGAGTACGTTTCACGCATTTTCGCGAAGAATTGTTTATGGAGCGGGTGGGTTTAAAGAGAAGTGTGGGAAAATTTTGGCAGAAGAAAAAGAGGCGTTTACAGAAGAAATCGTGCGACGAATGCTAAAAGAAGAAAAATGGAGAGCAAAGATTTTAAGTTTTATAAAGGGTGGAACTGATATAGAAGAAGAGCCTAAAGGAGATGGTAGGCCTTATAGTGAGAAGGACTTACTGGCAGCTGACGAAATAGAAAGATTTTCTAAAATGATAGCGCAATTTATCAACCGTGCGCAGCAGAAGTTTTTAGGTGGGAATATAACTTTAAAAGAAAACGTAGCACAATATATAAATGGTCACGAAATTGACGGCCAAGAAAGAAATTTTATAGAAATCGGTACGGAATGTTTCAGGAGATATCACTGGTATCTATTAAACAAGGATGGCCGGCGACGTATGAAGAATTTTAGAGAATATGGTACGGACTTTAATTTGATAGTGTCGTGGGCGAGCTAGCTGATTTTGAATGAGAAAACTGAAGCTAGAAATTCGCTTGAGAAAACGAAGTATATATTAATAGATGAATACCAGGACTTTTCGCAATTATTTTTGGCGGCGGTAATGGCAATAAGGAAGGTAGCGATTAGTGCTAAGCTATTTGCGGTGGGTGATGACTGGCAGGCGATAAACAGATTTGCAGGATCAGAAGTGGAATATTTTAAAGAATTTGAAAAGTTTTTTAAAGATGGAGCAAAAAGACTGGTAATTTCCACTAATTATCGTTGCGATTATGAAATAGTAGATGTTGCTCGGCATTTTATGGCAAAAGCGATGAAAGAAAAAGGTAATTTTAGGGCTTTTAGTAGGAAGGCGGGAAAAGTTGTGATGGTGGAACCTAGGATGACGGAGCTAGAATATGGTTTCACAGATTATGATAAAAGAGTGAATCCTCTTGATATGGGAGATAAGATTATGGTACGAAAGCTACTGGGTCACACGCCAAAAAAGGCTACTTTGCAATATATTAAGACTATTATTAATATAGTGAGACTAAATATGGGGCGGGAGATTTTGATTTTGCATCGAAATAATATGACTGAAATTGAAGGGCTGAGTCTAGATAAGCTAAGTGAGATATTAAAAGTTTTGCTTCATAAATATAATATTTTGAGAGAATCTGAGTTTGAACAAAAAATAAAAATAATGACGATGCATAAGTCCAAAGGGCTAGAGTCCGATGTTGTAATAATACTTGAGGCGGATAAGGGTGTAATACCTAAAACTCATCCAGACACAAAACTATATGGTGTTTTCGGGGAAACGGATGAGATGGCACTTGATGACCAGAAAAGGCTTTTTTATGTGGCGATGACACGGGCGAAACACCGACTATATATTATACATAGACATGAGAAGGAGCGAAAAAAGAATGGTTTTATGCCGTTTTTAGGTAGAGGGGTGGAAAAAATGGAAAATAATTAAAAAAAGTCGAAAAAAGGTGTTGACATTTTGAAATCGGTGCGATATAATGGGGGAAGTTTAAGCAAGTCGATATTTCGACCTCTACAGAAAGATATAGAAAGCGAGGAATCTTTGAGGTCGCTATTGTGACTTCAAAATATTCTTTCAGACTCTCTAATTAACAATTTGGTATTAACGATGAAAAGATTTAAATAGACGGAACAGGCAATCGAAAGTCGATTGCTAGTTAAGTCAATGCATAAAAAGGTAATTAAGGGCACTGATAGTGGATGCCTTGACAATCAATACCGATGAAGGCCGTAGAAGTCTGCGATAAGCCTCGGGGATCTGACAGCGAGAATTGATCCGGGGATTGCCGAATGGGGAAACCTAATATGAGTCATTTCATATTGTCTCTACCTGAACACATAGGGTAGTCGACGGGAACGGACCGAACTGAATCATCTTAGTAGGCCCAGGAAAAGAGAATAACTAATTATTCCGAAAGTAGTGGCGAGCGAAATTGGAGTATGCCTAAACCTAAAGATAACCTTACGGGTTAACGCCCAGAGTTATTATAGGGGTTGCGAAATAAGATAATTTTTATGCTGAGATGCGGACTTGTCCGAATTTCGGCATAAAAACCAACAGCGTTAACTGAGTGGATAAAGATACAATCCATAAGATCGTAGCAGAAGCTTCTGGAATGGAGCGCCAAAGGAGGTGAAAGTCCTGTACGCGAAACGGTCTTAGGCTTTATATATCTTTTTTCAATTAGAACGGGGCACGAGAAACCCTGTTTGAATCCGGCAGGACCACCTGCCAAGGCTAAATATATTGATTGATCGATAGCGAACTAGTACAGTGATGGAAAGGTGAAAAGAACCCCGGGAGGGGAGTGAAATAGATCCTGAAACTCAGTGCCTACAAGGTGTCGGAGCGGATTTATCCGTGACGGCGTGCTTTTTGTAGAACGATCCAGCGAGTTAATGTTGTCGGCGAGGCTAAGTCAGATGATGGAGCCACAGTGAAAGCGAGCCTGAACAGGGCGACAAGTCGGCAGTATTAGACCCGAAACCGGGTGACCTAACCATGAGCAGGTTGAAACTGCGGTAACACGTAGCGGAGGACCGAACCAGGGTACGCAGTAAAGTGCTTGGATGACTTGTGGTTAGCGGTGAAATTCCAATCGAACTCGGAGATAGCTGGTTCTCCTCGAAATAGCTTTAGGGCTAGCGTTTAGTAGTAACATCTGGGGGTAGAGCTCTGAAAAGGTCTGGGGCCGGCAACGGTACCCATCCTTATCAAACTACGAATACCAGATGCGGAATCTAGGCAGTCAGAACGGCGGGGCTAAGCTCGTCGCTCAAAAGGGAAACAGCCCAGATCATCGTCTAAGGTCCCTAATTAACACTAAGTGGGAAACAAGGTGAGATTTCTTAAACAGTTAGGATGTTGGCTTAGAAGCAGCCATTCATTTAAAGAGTGCGTAACAGCTCACTAATCAAGAGATTTTGCGTGGAAAATGTAACGGGGCTAAGTGTTAAACCGAAGACATGGGATTCTGCTTTGCAGAATCGGTAGAGGAGCGTTGATATTGCGGTGAAGTCGTATTGTAAAGTACGGTGGAGCGTTATCAAGTGAGAATGCTGGAATCAGTAACCTTAAGACAGGTGAGAATCCTGTCGGTCGTAAGAGCAAGGTTTCCAGGGCGACCGTAATGGTCCCTGGGTTAGTCGGTCCTAAGCCGAGGCGCATCTGCGTAGGCGATGGACATCAGGTTAATATTCCTGAACAGGTAGTAGTTGTTAACAGTTCACATTATGTGACTAGAGCGGCTTCATGGTGATAGCCGTCCAAGTCTTATCGGAAGGTAAGATGAGTGAAAGCGAGTCTTCGGACAAACGATTCTAGGTAAAGTGGTGACTAGAAAAGCTGGTTAACTTAAGCTGCTGCCTACCGTACCGCAAACCAACACCGGTGCTCGGGTCGAGTAGACCAAGACCTACGAGAGAACCTTCGCTAAGGAACTCGGCAAAAAAGCGTCCGTAACTTCGGAATAAGGACTGCCCCATCATTAAGGTGAGGATTTGCTAGAGAATAACTTCGGCGGAAGTTAGGTTAAAAATTACTTTTAATCATCAACTTTTCACCGAGACACTTATTCTTTGGCAACTCAATCGTCATTTTGATGATGGGGCCGCAGCTAAAGAGCCCACGGAACTGTTTACCAAAAACACAGGTCTCTGCTAACGCGAAAGCGGATGTATAGGGGCTGACTCCTGCCCAGTGTCGGAAGGTTAAGGGGAGAACTTCACGGTTCGAACTGAAGCCCCGATGAACGGCGGCGATAACTATGATCGTCCTAAGGTAGCGAAATTCCTTGTCTGGTAAGTTCAGACCCGCACGAATGGAGTAATCATGTGGGCACTGTCTCGGCGAAGGCCTCGGTGAACGTGCATTGGCGGTAAAGATGCCGTCTGATCATGCCAGGACGAGAAGACCCCATGGAGCTTTACTACAACTTTGCATTGATGTACGGAACATTTTGTGTAGAATAGGTGGAAGACTTTGAAGCAGATACGCCAGTATTTGTGGAGTCGAAATGTGAAATACCACCCTGAGTGTTTTGTGCGTCTCACGTTTGACCTGATCGGCCAAGCGGACCGTGCATGGCGGGTAGTTTAACTGGGGCGGTTGCCTCCTAAAGAGTAGCGGAGGCGTTCAAAGGTTGGCTAACTACGGATGGAAATCGTAGTGATAGTGTATGCGCAAAAGCCAGCTTGACTGTGAGGGCTACAACCCAATCAGACACGAAAGTGGGAGCAAATGACCCGCTGTATAGAACGTAAGTTCAATTTATGTGGGAAAGACAGCGCACACGGATAAAAGTTACCCTGGGGATAACAGGCTGATCGCGTCCAATAGTTCACATAGACGACGCGGTTTGGCACCTCGATGTCGGCTCATCACATCCTGGAGGGGGAGCACCTTCCAAGGGTCCGGCTGTTCGCCGGTTAAAGTGGTACGCGAGCTGGGTTCAGAACGTCGTGAGACAGTTCGGTTTATATCCGGCATGATCGTTAGGAATTTTGAGGAGATTTGTCTCTAGTACGAGAGGACCGAGATGAACGAATCTCTAGTGTACCGGTTGTGGTCACCTACTGCATCGCCGGGTAGCTATGTTCGGAAGAGATAAGCGCTGAAAGCATATTAAGCGCGAAGCCCACTCCAAGATAAGAATTCCCTATGGAGACTCCAGAAAGAAGATCTGGTTGATAGGCGCAAGGTGGAAGCATGGTAACATGTGGAGCCGAAGCGTACTAATAGGTCCATCGCCTTTTTATGTTCCATGTTTTCATTAAGACTTAGGTCGCGGTGAAAACATGGGAGACTTAATTAGCAACCGGCGTTCGAGCTAGAAATAGTTTGAAAGTCGTGACGTCATTTAAATCTTTGGAAACCTTATGGACATCAATAGTAATAATAGTGACACTGTTATTATGATTTGGTGCCCATAGCGCTGGGGTAATACCTGTTCTCATTCCGAACACAGAAGTCAAGCCCAGTCGCGCCGATTATACTGCTTTGCGGGAAACTAGGAAGGTGCCAAATTATCAAGAGTCCGCCCTAAGGGGCGGATTTTTGATGTGGATTGACATTCTGACGTAAGTGCGATATAATAGAAAGATATTCTATAAGGGGGTCATAAAATGGAGATTAGTATCTTAATATGGGGTATTGGAGTCACTGTCGGTATCGTTGTAATGGGTTTACTTGGTTTTTTCTGCCCGTGCATATCAAAATGGGAAAAGAAGAAAGCTACAAGTGCTAGAACTCACCGGATGTATGTGCCGACACTCCACGTGAAAGAGCGATATAGCTATAAGTCAATGCTAGCTTTAGCAGCTTCGATAGTTTTTTTAGCATTGATATGTGCTCTTGTAAGTGTAGAATTCGGCGAAGTTTTGGATGCGTATCCGTTATGGATTGATATTCTTTCTTGTATAGGATGGCTAATCATACATTCGTTAATCTACTTTGTTTACACTTTCGTGTTTTTCGCGCTAGCTAGACTTAGACTGGAATATATTTGCAGGGTTTATCCGAGCAAATATAATGTAGATGTCGTGAATCGTATGATTTTCAAACCCTTATTCTAACAAAAATCTCCGCTGTTTTAAGCGGAGAATTTTTATTGGACGATGATATTATTCTTCTGAAGAGCTTTCTTCAAGAGCACTAAGAAGAGAGTCTTCGACGTTCTTTTTCTTTTTCTTAGGGGTGGCTTTGACGAGTTCAATGTCGATTTCGAAGCCAGTGAGCTTAGAGGCGAGGCGAACGTTTTGACCTTGTTTACCGATAGCGATGGATTGCTGATCTTCCGAAAC
This sequence comes from uncultured Candidatus Saccharibacteria bacterium, assembly GCA_934700415.1. Classification (GTDB taxonomy): domain Bacteria; phylum Patescibacteriota; class Saccharimonadia; order Saccharimonadales; family Saccharimonadaceae; genus Nanosyncoccus. The sequence continues at coordinate 9,398 of CAKUXN010000014.1, forward strand.
GAAGACTTTGGCTTTCTTGCCGTCGATTTCGACTTTGTTGATTTCGGCTGGGCTCAAAGCTTCACGGATATATTCGGATGGATTGTCGCTCCAGGTAACGATATCGATTTTTTCGCGTTCACCGATTTCGTTCATGACGGCCTGAACGCGAATACCGCGACCACCTACAAAAGTACCAACTGGGTCAATGCCAGGGGCAGTGGCGGCGACAGCAATTTTGGTGCGACGACCAGCTTCACGAGCGATGCCTTTGATTTCAACGGTGTGATTTTCAAGTTCGGGGACTTCTTGGCGGAAGAGATATTCTACAAATTCTGCGCAGCCACGAGAAAGAATGAGCTGAGAACCACGTTCGCCACGTTCGATATTTTTGATGTAAACTTTAATGCGGTTGCCGACGGTGTAATATTCGCCATCAATTTGCTCACTTCGAGGCATGATGCCACTAGCGCGGCCGAGGTCGATACGAACGAGCTTAGGTTCTACGCGGGAAACCATACCAGTAACGATGGTGCCGACTTTGTCTTCAAAGGCATTAAGTACGGCGTCGTTTTCGGCTTCGCGAAGACGCTGAATGACGACTTGCTTGGCGGTCTGAGCGGCGACACGACCAAAGTTTACGACTTTGTGCTTTTCTTCAACTACGTCACCGAGTTTGGCATTTTTGCCAGCTTCTTTAAGAGGAATTTCGGTAGATGGGTTGTAAGCCAAACCATCTTCGATAACTTCACGAGCCACAAAGACATCGGCTTCGCCAGTCTTTGTATTCAACACGGCACGAACATTCATTTCACGATCGCCATTATCTTTACGCCAAGCGGCAGCAATGGCTTGTTCGATTACATTTATGACAGTATCTTTCGGTAAACCTTTTTCTTCGGCAATAATATCTACCATTGCGGACATTTGCTTCAAATCTAAGCCTTCCATATATTTTCCTTTCTTATTAAATAAACCGGCCTTTTTAGGTCGGTTAGTTCTGCATGGTTTTATTATAGCAAACGTATTGCGAAAATGCAAGAGTTTTGTTATAATAGGGATAACGAATTTACTTGTAATAAAAAAGGAACTTATGAATTTAAAAGAAGAAGAGCGACGTGCTCGGCTCTTAAAATCAAGAGCAGAAAGACTGCCAGATATTAAAAAACAGTTTGAGGAATCACAAAAACGCAATTTTAATTCAAACTTTCAGCCAGGTGGTAAGGATGCCAAGCTAGTTAAAAAACCAGTCACAGTTGTGGTAAAGCCAGCCAAAAAACCTAAGGCTCCTGAAGTAAAGTCAAAAGCTAAAGTCGAAGCTGAAAAACGTAAAGTGAATTTATCGGTGTCGGCCAAAAAAGGCGACATGGTACATCATCAGAGGATGCTCTCGCAAGACGTAAATGCTCAGGCAACACAGCATATTATTGGTATTCCAGTCAACAAATCACGCTACAATGGCTATAATGGTGAACAAATCACGAATGCCAAGCTGAAGCAAATGCGTCCCGATCCAGAAGCAGTACGAATTATTCCGATTGGTGGTGTGGGTGAATTTGGCATTGGCAAAAACATGACCATTTTAGAATATAAATCCGAAATGATTGTGATCGATATGGGGGTGTTATTTGCAGGGGAAGACTATCCAGGTGTGAATTATCTCATACCTGATATAAAATATCTTGAAGATAATATTGCGAAAGTAAAAGCGATTTGTTTTACGCACGCACATCTTGATCATATTGGTGCATGTAGGCATTTGTTGCCAAAGTTTAACCCACTAACGCCGATTTATGCGACGGATTTTACGATTGGTATGATTAAGAAGCAGATGTCAGAGCTTGACGATGTGCCAGATTTGAATTATCAGGTGGTAGATCCATTCAAACACGAAAAGGTTCAGGTTTCCGAGCATTTTAGTGTGGAATTTATACACACCTTGCATTCAATTCCAGGAAATACGGCAATTGTAGTGCGGACGCCAAATGGACTTATTTATATGTCGGGCGACTGGCGGCACGAAGAGCATCCAATGGGGGCACAGACTGATTATACGCGAATCGACGAGATTGTGAAAAATGAAGGGGTTGATCTTATGTTAAATGAATCGACCAATATCGATTCGCCGGGAAGGCATCCGCATTCTGAATATGATGTAGGCGAGAATTTGGGTAAAGTGATGGACCATTATGCAAATGGACGAGTGATTATTTCGTGTTTCTCGTCGCAGATTTCTCGTATCGAACTTATTCTAAAGGAAGCAGCTGCGCGCGGTCGTAAAGTAGCATTTTCCGGTTTCTCGATGATAAATAACGTAGAAGTAGCGCTTAGGTCAAAATCAATTAAAGTGCCAAAAGATACGATTGTGAAAATGGAAGACATCGTGAAGTTGCCAGATGAAAAAGTCTGCATTGTGTGTACTGGGTCGCAAGGCGAGCTCAATGCGGTACTTAATCGCATGGTAACTGGCGCGCACAAATATATTAAGATTAAGTCTACAGACACAATTGTGTTTTCGTCGAATCCGATTCCTGGGAACGAGCCGCATGTAGTAGGTACTGTCGATGGGTTGTTGCGTGAAGGTGCGCAGGTGATCCAAAATGGCAAGACACACCTTACGAATATTGGACCTTTGCATTTGTCGGGCCACGCCTACTTTGAGGATCACGTAGATTTTGTGACACGGCTTGCACCAAAAAATTACATGCCATATCACGGTGAGTTTTATATGCTAGAACACAACGCCGAAATGGCAGAAAACGTGATTGGAATTCCACGAGAAAGAATTTTGGTGTCGGATGATGGGGATATCATAGAGCTTTTGCCAGATAAGACGATTCGTAAGAATGGTAGAATACACGCGGGCAATAAATTGTACGACGATGCTGATAAGCCAGTACACGAAGCGGTGGTGAAGGACCGAATTCACATTTCGCGAGAAGGAATTTTTGTGATTGTGTTGACGTTGAATAAGAAAACTGGACATTTGTTAAAGACACCAGATATCGTATCGCGAGCATTTATTTATCTTGACAATTCGGAAGAATTGATTGGTAAAATTCGTCATTACCTTCGCCAAAAGACGGATAAGTCGATTTCGACCGACCCGGAAATGAAAGTACTAAAAGAGGAAATTAAAGAAGATATTACGCATATTCTCTTTGATGCGACGGGGCATACGCCGATTGTCATTCCGGTGATAAATAAGGTATAATATATATTATATATAGGAGGTTAATATGATTGAAGGAAATTCGGAAAACTTTGAAAAAGAAGTTTTGAAGTCGGAGAAGCCAGTACTAGTAGATTTTGATGCTGATTGGTGTGGACCGTGTCAAATGATGAAACCGATCGTGGAGGAATTTGCTAAAAATAATCCAGACGTGAAAGTCGTATCGGTGAATGTGGACGACGAAGATGCTTTGTCGGAAACTTATGGCGTGGCAACAATCCCGTGCCTGGTGGTATTTAAAGATGGCGCAGAGGTGGCGCGAGAAGTGGGAGTAATTTCGCCGAAAAAGTTAGCTAAGATGCTGGAGAAATAAATGGCGGAGAGTTTTGATGTAGTGATTGTGGGGGCAGGTATTGCCGGTATGACGGCGGCGATTTATGTAAAGCGCGCCAACAAGACGGCAGTAGTGCTTGAAAGTAAAATTTACGGTGGACAGATTGTCAACACCTTGAATATCGAAAACTGGCCAGGAGATCTTGGTGTGTCGGGAGCGGATTTGTCGCAGAAAATATATCACCAGATGAATAAATTAGGCGTGGAAGTAGAATTTGCGGAAGTGATAACGGTGGAGAGGGGAAAAGACGGCTTTATCGTAAAGACTGAAGATGGTGATATTGAAGCCAAGGCGGTGATTTTTGCGACTGGCACGGAGCCGAGAAAAATGAGCAAGAAGCAGACTGAAGATGCTGGAAAGCGTGCGATTTCGTATTGTGCTACCTGTGATGGAGCTCTATATAAAGGTAAACCAGTAGTGGTGGTGGGCAGTGGTAATACGGCAAAGCACGAGATGGCGTATCTTTCAAATATTGCTTCCAAAGTCTACCATATTCATCATGATGATCCGATCCCGAAAGATGCGGCAGCAGTGTTTGTGGCAATTGGGAGAGTACCAAATACGAAGGCGGCGGAAGGATTGGTGAAAATTGACGAAAATGGCTATATTGTGGCGGGTGAAGATTGTAAAACTTCCTGCCCAGGCGTATTTGTAGCAGGAGATTGCCGGACGAAGGCAGTGCGCCAGCTTGTGACGGCAGCAGCAGATGGTGCAATAGCGGCGACAGAAGCAGTGCACTATTTGAAATAATGTGATATAATAATGGGGTGCCTCGGTGGCGGAATTGGTATACGC
>CAKUXN010000015.1 GCA_934700415.1 uncultured Candidatus Saccharibacteria bacterium
GTTATAATATAAATAAGAGGCCCCAATCTTTCTAGAACATTAAAAAGGAGATGACAATATGAATCTATCGAGACCCTCAGTTGGTTTTTATTCACCCGTCGTATTTAATCAAATTGTCGCCACTCAGAATGATTTTAGGTTTCTGAACATCGATGATTTATTGAGGCTCGCAATCAGGTTAGCGTTCGTGCACTTCGATAATTTTCCGCCCATCAAGGTTGATGTGACTATGTTTGAGGCGAGAAATCCCACGGCAATTGAGTTAATGAATCGCGAGTTTTCTATCAGAAGAAAGAAAATTTCAGATTTACTTATCCCCGGCATTAACGGGGAGTTGGATGTGTCTGAAAATATCAGCGATTCGGAAGTCAATACTCTCTTTAACGGCATAGGTAGCCTAACCTCTCTTAAGAAGATAGTCCGCGAGACAATTAGTCCAATCTTGTTGTCTGACGATTATGCACTATGCGGTAAAAATCTACTTTTAGATTTACCAAATTCCTACATAGTCGCAAATGGCAACGAAGGACTACAGGATTTACTCGCACGAGCTGTCGAGAAACGAAATCTGTTTCAAAAAATCAGGGATGAGCAGGAAAACTCATCTGTGCCGCGCAAAAACTTCCGATGGGGCACTAACCAATTCCTAGTTCCAATCCGCCAATTATATGCGGATCGAATTAAAGAAATGGTTGCGTCACATCGCTACGTATTTGGTGAGTTTGATCTATCTATGCAACTATTAATGCATCTCGGCGCTTACGAAGTTGATGAGGTGTGGTCTATCCCTGAAAAGCTGATATCGTCGCAGTCGCTTCGGTCAACAGAGGCAGGAACCTGCGCTAAATTTGAACACATGGTTAACGAAGGTAGGATTGTTCCGAACGACCCTCTTGTTCTCCAGGAGATAACGCGCCTCGCCGATGAGCTTGATGTATATTTCTCTGGGTTGCATATTAATGTCGATGGAGCCAATATCGGTCTTCCATCTTCGCATATGTGCAATATAAATTTCAGCCCCTTTGCCGATATTGGTGTGCACACAGAGATAGTGCTGACAGACAAGGAGTTTATCGACGGCCCCAACGGCAAGATCATGATGGTTCATGAAAGAGTATCTGGGAAGAAAGTTATTTTTTCACCAATATTAACAGAGATTAGTGCACTATATAGCCGCGGTTTTTGTAATTTGCATTATGCAAACCCCGGCGAAATTGCAGTGTATGGCGCCTTTGTGGAGGGAGAAGACTTGCCGTTCGCGTATTCGTCGTACGGCAGAATTTCTTACAATTATACAAAAGAAATGTTAGCCTATTTGGGCTTTGCGGACGGCGAGATTATTGAGTTCCTCTAGATCCTGGAATGCGGCTTGGGCGCCAGAAAATACAATGAGCGTGCTATTCTCTTATTCCCAAGACCGACTCAAGGAAACTTTTGGGGATGGGGTTCGCGGCATTCTTACTTCAATCAATCCTAATCTCGGATTTTCCGCGAGCGCATTTCGTGGTATTCACTTCGAGGTCGTTTCGCTCAAGCCGACGATATTTTCTTATCAACTCGAAAGCGATAAGCCTTATTTTAGGACAAAAGGCGAGATAGCGAAAAATCTTGGAGTAGAAATTTCAGCATTGTCGGCTTCTAGATATTATACCGACAATAAAATTCCGTTTTTACCCACAGTTGAGCTCCTATATCTTTACAACAAAGATGAAAGAAAAAAGTTGTCCGAATCTCCAATCTATGTTGTATCTGAAAACGATTATCTATTTAATCGTTAAGATACTTGAGCCCCTTTATTCTGGGGGCTCTTTTTATAAGATTGCGCAAGAGCCCCCGTCAAAAAACAAAACATCGTCATCAGTCAACGGATGTACTTTATATCCATTAGACTCCAGCTTCTTAGTTGCTCTTTTTACGCGCTCGAAGTACTTTTCCTTATGTGTATGTGGAATTATTACATCCTTGAAAACTCCCATCCCGTCAAAATTATCCAATCTGGGCGCCAAGCTTGGATCATCAAATTCTTCTGCCCCCTCAATTGTCGGACAGCAAACAATGGAGCCTGCACTTGAGCCAATATATACGCCGCCCTTTTCTATAAATTTCTTTATAATTTTATCTGCTCCACTTTCTTTCAGCTTCTCCATTAGATAAAAAGTATCTCCACCCGCAACCAAGACAACGTCAGCTCCATCAATAGCTTTTCGGATTTTTTCTTCGTCTTTATTTTTTACATCCATCTCGACAACGTTAAGACCATATTTTTCGAGCGCAAGTTTATCAGCTTTAACAAAATCCCTATTATCATACGGGTCGCCGGCGGTTGGGATAAAAATTGCTTTCTTCCCAACAGAATCGCGACCTTCATGCTCAATAATTTTTGCCATAGTGACCATAGCGTAAGACGCAAGATATAACCTCACGATTGCACCTTAATTTTCATCATCATCTCTAAATCATGGGGTATAAATCCACTCTTTTTATAAAAATCCACGGCATTGGTATTATCCGATAAAACCAATAATCTAACACTAGTACATTCCTGATCCACAAAATAATCTTTCATTTTTTCTAACAGTCTTTGGCCAATACCAAGCTTTCTATGACTCGGCTCTACGTACAGTAGACCAATCCAGCCCTCTTTTGATGGATTATGAGACAAGTCATAGATTTTATCATCTCCTTTTTTATGTTCGATGATGACGCCCTGAATAAAGCCAACTATAACACCTTTCTCTTCAGCAACGAATACTTTACCATTCATGTTCTTGACGTCATCCATCATTTTCTGCATATAGCGATGCGCGCCATTGATGTTTCGATACGGTAAAGATTCGCTAGACTGGTCAATCTCAGAAAAATACTTCTGCAGCCCAAACTGCATCTCGTCTATTCTTCCATAGTCGTTTTCGTTTGCTTCTCTAATCATATCTATTATAACTTTCAATATAATTATAACATGGCGATCTATTTTTTGTTTTTAAATGGAGCTGCTATTCTTATGAAAACCACGTTTTATTATTCTCGTCAAGAAAAATTTCTACCTCAGTTTCTTACACGAAACAGGTCGAAATACCGTTTGTGTTAAAGTGGATGCTCTCTATTGACTTATTGTCGTTTCATTTTCTAAAAATCGTGACCGTAGCTCGGCGTAATATCGATTTGTTCGGCCCATAAAAAGCGTTTCTCAACCGACCAACGCTGGACAAAATACATTCGCAGGACCGCCTCATTCACATCGCGGTCGTTTAGGGCGCGTGGAATGTTTCTTCTTTCTTTTTAGATGTGCGCTCGAAAGCGGTACTTTATTATTATAACATTGACAATGGAAGCTCTAAAGAGAGCTTTTACAATGACAGTGATGACGTTTAGCTGTCTCGCCCGATATCTTTTACCTAATTTTATACTGCTGGTTCGTAAATGCGTTGGTTGTCGTGGTCCTAATATATAAAATCTCGTTCATTGACAATAATATTACTTTCGGCTAGAATATGGGTGGAGCGGTAGTCCGAACGCGAAATTATGTAATCAATCGTATTACAGAGAGGTTTGTAAAGATTTAGATTGCGCGCACCATGTGAAAATGCGTTAGGGAATTAAGGAGGTAAATGAAAAAACATTTTTTGAGGATTTCGTGCATCTTATCTTTATTGATGGTTGGCACGATTTTTTGTTTTCCAAAAACTACCTTTGCGGAAGGAGAAGAAGTCGAAGAAACGCTAAAGGCTGCTACTAGCATCAGTATTAGTCCCGTCAATAAAATTATGAAATTGGAGCCGAACTCGGTTTACGAAGACTCTTTTAAAGTTACAAATGGTAGCAATAATAAAATGGATTTTGAGGTTTACGCTTCACCTTATTCTTATGTTTTTTCTGAAGATGAAAACGAGTATCGTTTAGGTTTTAGCAACGAGACTGCTTATACTCAAATTGTTAGGTGGATTACCTTCAAAGATAAATATGGAAACTATACTAGTAACCCAAAGTACACAGCTGATCCTGGCGAAACAATAGAGGTTTCTTATAAGGTTTCTACTCCGTCAAGTATTCCAAATGGCGGACAGTATGCGGTACTTTTTGCACACACACTTTCAGCCACTACAACTTCAAATGGAATTCGTACCGAAGCTAGCCCTGGTCTTGTACTTTATGGGCGTTCGATGGGGGAGACGATTTCTTCAGCGGAAATAACTAATCTATCCATAGAAAAAACTATGCGTAATGGAGAAGAAAACAAGAATATAATCAATGCTTCAGCGAAAGTGAAAAATACTGGCAATGTCGATTTTATGGCATATGGAAAGCTAAAAGTGAGTGGTTTATTTGGTGGCCTGTATTATGAAACACCTTCTGATCAAGGTATGATTTCTATTATTCCAGAAACCGAGTTGACGGTCTCGGACAAATGGGAAGAAACTCCGTATTTTGGGCTTTTTAGAGTCACTTGGTCAGTGGAGGCCGCAGGAGAAAACGAAACTATAACTCAAATGATTTTGATTCTACCAGCACCTATTATAGTGTTTATGATTTTACTATTGACAATTATAATTATTTGGACTATTATTATGGTAAGGAAGCGTAAAGAGCGCCGTTCTAGATTTATGGTTTAGGTCGGTACTGCGAGCCTTTACGTAGCCAAAATAAACATTAAACATAAACAATAGTGTAGAGTATGAGAAAAACACAAAAAAGAATTCTTGGGCTCTTTGGCTTGCTTGTTGTTGCAGCTATGACAATTACTGCGGCCATTATGCCAGATATGAGAGCCTCAGCCGTATCAAGTATAACCGATACCGTGCAAATTAGGGTCGTAGGTAGCGTACCAGATGCTAAATTCACAAAACCCGAAGAAAACATTATCACCACAGCCAACAAACAAACTTATGGTTTTAGTTATGAAAACGTCACCGACGTAAGGCTAGCAATTACTTATGTGGGTGAAGATGGGGTTCTAAATTTACCTAACTATAAAGTTTATCATAATCCAGACCATAATCCAGGCACAGTAACCGATCATATCGATTTGACTTCTAATGGGTTTAGTTATGGTAAATATAAATTTTCACTATTTGCCACTGGTTCTGAAGGGACCGAACTCCCATATGATTCAGTTTCAATAGACTTCCTACCAGTAATCGCCTCTTCTGAGCAAAACGATGAAGATGATATGATTGATGTAAAAATTGATTCTGTTGCTGATGAGGTAGAATCTGTAGATATTTATGTCGATGGAAAACTAGTTAAAACTGTACCACGAGATGAGCTTGACAAGATTATAAAAATACCGATGGATGGTAAAACTTCTGGCAACTACGTGATCAGCATAGTCGCAAAGGGTCCAGAAAATAAGAAATTGTATTTGCCTTATGATATGAATGTAGACTATGAAAAAACCAAAGTTCCAAATACTGGTGTATTTTTCCAGAATTTAAATATCTCAAAGGAAGATTATCTAGTTACTGGCCTAATCGTCTTCTTTGTAATCGGAATAGTTGCTTTCGGGATTATTGCAAGAGACAATAAAAAACGACATTAGACACAAAACATACTCTACGCACAATATTATTGGGCACTCAAACTGCGAGGGTGTCCAATATAAAAAATAACCCCCCTTTGGGGGCTATTTTTTATTTCTGTTCAGCCTTAGATTTCTTTTCGGCTTCTTTCGCGGCTTTTTTAGCTTTGTTTTCGAGTGCTTCTTTCATCTTAGCGGCCTTGGCAGCGCGAGCCTTAAAGCGGTCGACACGACCTTCGGTATCGATAATCTTCTCTTCGCCAGTAAAGAATGGGTGGCTCTTAGAAGAAATCTGGACCTTGACTAATGGATATTCATTACCATCTTCCCATTTGATGGTCTCTTCGCTCTTCGCGGTAGACTTAGTAAGGAACGAAAAACTTGCAGCTTCGTCCATAAAGACGACATCGCGATAATCTTTAGGGTGTAATTCTTTTTTACTCATAATTGCATTTCATTATACCAGAGAATAAGAAAAAAGTAAAGCGTGAAAAAGCGGACCTTATGGCCCGCTTTAAAATTGGAGGTAACTAAATAATATCCTCGATGTCAGTAATGATGCGATCGATAAACTGATGTTTAAGCGCATCTTGTGGCAACATATAATATTCTACCCTGAGCAAGCTATCATACTCAGCAGAGGTCATATTACTATGTTTTAGAACGTGCCTCTTGATTACTTCTTGTTCAAAACGATCATCGAATTTTGCTTTGTCTAGAGCCTTGCTAGTAGTACCGTAACTTACAGTTGAACCATCGTGGAGCAAAAACTTTGTATATGGCAAAGCCAGACGTTTGTGCCCAGTAATGCCGATTAAGAAAGACATTGAGCTCCAGCTACCAATATTGATGGTAAAGACTGGAGTTTTGCTAAGCTCAATTGTCGAAATTAAGGGAAAACCTTCATCGACTTCATCGCCAGGGGAATTAATATATAGTTTGATTGGTTTACGCCTTTCTACTGGGATGCCTTCGTCTTCGCGATTGAATTCAATGATATCTAGGATTATATGCCCAATCATCGACACATATTCATAGATTCCATTTTCTTCATAATCGAGTGACGAAATTTCACGCAGAAGATACAGCCTCCTTTCATGTCGTTCTTTTTGATCTTGGAATTCTTCAATAGAACAGTTAATCCTGAGCATATCTTCGGGAACCGAACGCGACATAACGTCACCTCCTTTAAAATACTATCCATCTTCCAAACAATTCGATAGAGATGGATGTGAATATAATTTTAGCACCTGACTTGATTTTTGCAAGCATGTGTGGTATAATGGAGTTATATATTATTTAATGAAACAATCTTGGGAGGATTTCCTGATAAAGGGTCCCGAGATGAAGAGAAAGGAAATCATATGACTGTAAATGTCGATATGAAAGCTCTGCTTGAAGCTGGTGCTCATTTTGGACACAAAACGAGCCGTTGGCACCCAAAAATGGCGCCATACATTCACAGCAAGCGTCAAGATACGCACATCATCAACCTTGAAAAGACCGTTGATGGATTCGAAGCCGCATTGCCAAAGATTACTGAGATTGCCAAAAATGGCAAAAAAGTTTTGTTCGTTGGCACCAAGAAGCAAATGAAAGAAGCTATCGAGGCAGCTGCAAAATCAGTAGATATGCCTTATGTCACAATGCGCTGGGTTGGTGGTACTCTTACTAACGTCGAAACTGTAAATCGTCAAATTAAGAAGCTAAAAGATTTAGAACGTCGCATGGCTTCTGGTGAACTTGAGAATCGTTATTCCAAACTTGAAGTCCAAAGATTCCAAGAAGAAATCGATTTACTCAACGAGCGCTATGGTGGTATTAAAGAGATGAGCGAACAGCCAGCAGCTATCATCGTGGTGGATGCACTTGAAGACAAAAATGCTATCAAAGAGGCTAACGTTCTTAACATCCCAGTATTTGCTTTTACGGATACCAACGTCGATCCAACCAATATCGATTACGTAATCCCAATGAACGACGATTCAATCAAGGCTACTAAGCTCGGTCTTAGCTATTTTGTAGAAGCAATTAAAGAAGGTAAAAAATAATTTAATATAGGAGGCTTATGGCGGAAATTTCCGTAGAACAAATCAAAAAATTAAAAGAACTTTCTGGCGCGGGTCTAACAGACGCTAAAAAAGCTCTCGTAGAAGCTGATGGCGATTTTGACAAAGCTCTTGAAGCGATGCGAAAAAAAGGTTTGACCAAAGCCGAAAAACGTGGCGATCGTGAAACTCGTGAAGGTTTAGTAGAAGCTTACATTCATGATGGTCGCCTTGGTGCCATCGTTGAGGTTAACTGTGAAACTTCTTTTGTGGCTAAAACTGATGAATTCAAGACTTTGGCTCACCAAATCGCTATGCAAGTTGCTTCTATGTCGCCACTTTATGTATCCGAGGATGACATTCCAGCTGAAGTGCGCGAAGCTAAAATGAAAGAGCTTGAAGAGAATTTTAAAGGCCCAGAAAATATGAAAGAGCAAATTCTTTCTGGTCAAGTAAAGAAAGCCTTTTCGGACAAAGTTTTGATGAACCAGCCATATATCTTAGATGATTCTAAGACCGTTGAACAGTTTATCAAAGAAGCAGTCGCTAAAACTGGCGAAAATATTACCGTACGTCAGTTTAAACGTATTGAACTTGGCGTGACCGAGTAATAAAAATAGCCCTGCGGGGCTATTTTTGATATAATAGAATTATAAATAAGGAGTTAATATGTTTGACACTACAAGTGAGCGTAAAGCAATGGATGAAGTCGTATTGCGCTTTAATGACGAAATGAAAAAAGTCCGCACTGGAAGAGCACATCCAGACATGTTGGCTTCAATTAAAGTAGAAGCTTACGGCCAATTTATGCCGTTAAATCAGGTAGCCAATGTAACTGCGACCGATGCTACATTGCTCGTTATTACCCCATTTGATCCATCCACAATCCAAGCAATCGCATCTGCAATTCGCGCCGATCAATCTCTCGGCCTAAATCCAGCCGATGATGGACGCGTGATTCGAGTACCAATTCCAGCTCTTACTGAAGAGAGGCGTAAGGAAATTGTTAAAAATGCCTCGGCGAAAGTCGAACAAGCCAAAGTCGCGCTGCGAAATGTCCGCGAAGATGCGCGTAAAGAACTAAAAGCAGCTGAAGATTTGAGTGAAGACGTAAAAAAACGCGCCGAAAAGGAAATTGACGACCTTACAAAAGAATTCACCGATAAAATTGAATCGGCATTTAAAGCAAAGTCTGAAGAAATCATGAAGCTATGAGTTTGAAACATTTGGGAATTATCGCTGATGGCAATCGTCGTTGGGCCAAATCACAAGGTCTACCGTCAATTGAAGGGCACAAAAAAGGTCTGGACTCAATCCGCGAGCTCGTAGCCGCCGCCAAAGACACAGAGATAAAATATATTACTTTCTATGTGTTTAGTATCGAAAACTGGGGAAGATCCGCTAATGAAGTAAACTATATTCTAAAACTCGCTGAAACGCGCATTTTAAAATACGCTAAAGAGTTAGCTGAAAATAACGCGAGAATGTTAATTTTAGGATCCAAAAATAAACTTCCGCCAAAACTTGCTAATACTATCGAGCAAGCCGAAAAAATTACAGAGAATTGCACTGGAATTACTGTATGTTTCTGTTTTAATTATGGTGGGGAACAAGAAATTGCAGATGCGGCTACAATTGCCTCTGAAACAGATGGAGAAATTACGCCAGAGACTATTAGAAAACACCTCTATCATCCAGAACTTCCTGATGTCGATATGGTAGTTAGGACTTCTGGTGAGGAGAGAATTTCTGGTTTTATGCTGTGGCGTTCTGCTTATGCAGAGTTTATGTTCATGAAAAAATATTTTCCCGAAATGGAAGCCTCTGATATTAAGAAAATCTTAGAAGAATTTGAAAGTCGCAACCGTCGTTTCGGTAAATAATGATATAATGAGTTTATGGATATTTTTGTAGGAGTTATAGTTGGTCTTTTAGTGTTAATGATTTTGGTATCATTGCACGAATTTGGCCACTTTATTATGGCGCGGAAAAATGACGTCAATGTATTAGAGTTCGGAATTGGTTTTCCGCCTAGAGCTATTGCCTGGATTAAAGACCCAAAATCTGGCAAGTGGCATCGTTTACCTCGTAGTGAATGGAAAAAAGATAAAATTTCTAAGGTAGTTTATTCTGAGGCTGATGATAAAAATTTTGCTCAAAAAGGAATGATCTTTAGCCTCAATTGGTTGCCGATTGGTGGTTTTTGCCAAATGGACGGAGAATCGGCGGCCGATACTCGCAAGGGAACTTTCGGTGCAGCAAGTTTTTGGAAAAAAACAAAGATTTTGCTTGGTGGGGTAACGATGAACTGGCTCACGGCTTTCATAATTTTTACGATTCTCGCCTGGGTAGGAATGCCGACTTTCTTAGACAATCAATTTACAGTTCCCGCTGACACACGCACAGATTTTACGCCAGTACAAGTTGTAACGGTAGCCGACGGTTCTCCTGCCCAAAATGCGGGAATTATACCTGGTGATTATATTATTTCGATCGATGGTAACGACATACAGTATGGTAACGAAATTACGAGTTATAACGGCGAGCATGCTGGAGAAGAAGTAATATATAAAATTTATCGCAAGGGAAAAGAAGACTGCAACTGCAATACAGATTTTGAGACTGTGGTAACTTTAAATCCTGCGGAAAGCGAATATTTGCTTGGTGTGACCATGGAAAGTTCTCAGAGTATGTCATATTCTACTTGGTCGGCACCAATCGTCGGTGCGGGGCTTACCTTGCAACTGACTGGTCAGACTTTCCAAGGAATTGGTGAAATGCTTTGGAATCTAATTCGTGGAACTGGCTCACTTTTTAGTTTTGATTCTAATGTACGACAAGAAGGCCAGGAAGCAATCCAAGCAGTCGGCGATTCCGTATCTGGCCCAGTGGGAATTATTGGCGTTTTATTCCCGACCTTCACTTCGGCGGGTCCAGCCAATCTGGCATTTTTGGCCGCTCTGATTTCAGTGTCGCTTGCTTGTATGAATGTACTACCAATTCCAGCTCTAGATGGAGGAAGATGGCTCCTAATCGCAATTTACAAATTACGACGTAAAAAGCTCACAAAAGAAGTAGAAGAAAAAATCGTAGCGAGGGCCTTTGTGGTGCTTCTTGCAATTATGATTATCGTAACAATTCTTGATATTACGAGGTTTTTCTAGATGAAAAAGCTAAAGCAAGCGCCTATCAAAGTTCCGCTATGGTTTAATCTTCTCGGCCTGTGTCTGTGGGTACTTATTTCGGTTTTGGCGGTACAATTTATCGTCAGTAATATTATGTTTAGGATTTTGGGGGCAGAATCCTTTAAAAGACCTGTATGGATTGCGGCTTATTCCGCAATTACATATGTTGTCGCGATGATTTTGATTTTATTCGTACCATTAGCTTTAAAGCGAAAAAAAGCCAAGAAAACAGAGATTAAGGATTTAAGAAACGACATCGGACTAAAAGATTTACCGACTTGGACCGATATCGGACTTGCGCCAGTAGGCTTTATTGTTTCATTAATTTTGGCAGCCCTTTTAGTGTCGCTCTTTGGCTTGATTTTTCCGTGGTTCAATGCAGAAGAAGCACAAAACTTAGGCTTTAGTACTTACGACACTGGCGCTAATCGGATTATCGCGTTCTTTACTTTAATAGTAATTGCTCCTATTGCAGAAGAAATTATTTTCCGTGGTTTCCTTTATGGAAAACTCCGTGAAAGATTAAGTGAAAAAGTATCGGAAAAAATCGGGATTTTAATTGCGACGTTTTTGACCTCTTTATTTTTCGGAATTGCGCATCTTCAGTGGAATGTGGGAGTTAATGTTTTTGCATTATCATTAGTACTATGCGCGTTAAGAGAAATTACTGGATCAATTTATGCAGGTATTTTAACCCATATGATTAAAAACGGCGTAGCTTTTTATCTGTTATATGTAGTAGGTGTGGTATAATGGTCTCATCATGAGACTATCTAAAACTTTCGTAAAAACTTTGAGGGAAGCACCAAAAGACGAAATTGCTAGAAATGGTGCATTGCTCGTGCGCGCTGGTTATATTCATAAAGAAATGGCTGGTGTATATGATTATCTCCCCTTGGGGCTTCGTGTGATTGAAAACATAAAACGTATTATCCGCGAGGAGCTGAATAGTTTAGGATGCCAGGAAGTTTTGATGTCATCTCTACAGAATCCAGAGCCATGGGAAAAGACTGGCAGGTTTTCGGATCAAGAAGTAGATATTTGGTTTAAAACTGAGCTTGCGTCTGGCGGAGCGCTGGGACTTGCCCCGACCCACGAAGAACCAATGGTAAATATGATGAAATCTTATGTATCAAGCTACAAAGATTTGCCGCTTTACGTATACCAATTCCAAACTAAATTCCGAAACGAACTTCGAGCCAAGTCTGGCTTAATGAGGGGCCGTGAATTCTTGATGAAGGATCTTTATAGTTTCCATACTTCAGAGGGAGATTTGGATAAATTTTATGCAAAAGTAGAAGATGCTTACATGAAAATTTTTGAGCGTCTAGGTCTCAGCGAAGACACATATGAAACGTTTGCTAGCGGTGGCATTTTCGCTAAATATTCGCATGAATACCAAACTGTGCTACCAGTGGGAGAAGATACTATATATTATAATAGTAATCATTCGATTGTGCTTAACAAGGAAGTCTACAGTGACGAGGTGTTAAAAGACCTCGGCGTAGAGAACGAAACCTTTAACACTACTGCCGCTGCTGAGGTAGGGAACATTTTTAAATTGAAATTTAAATATTCTGAGCCTTTGGGACTCAAATTCTCAGACGAAAATAATGAGATAAAAACAGTCTACATGGGTTGCTATGGAATTGGCGTGTCGCGTGTAATGGGGGTAATAGCTGAGAAATTCGCTGACGATAAAGGGCTAGTCTGGCCAGAGTCAGTAGCGCCATTTAAATACTATTTAGTTGGTATCGGTGAAGCTGGTATAGCGGAGGCAGAGAAATGGTACATGAGGCATGAAGATGAAGTAATTTTTGATGATCGTAACGCTCGTCCAGGCGAGAAATTTGCCGATGCAGAACTTCTCGGCATTCCTTATCGAGTCGTTATTTCAGATAAAACTTTAGCGAGCAATTCGGCTGAGTTAACAGATCGCCGTACCGGTGAAAGTAAACTCATAAATCTTAACGAATTATAACTTGACATTCTTGTGGTTTTACTATAAACTAAATAAAGTTTAGTGGAGACTACCATGATAAAGAAAAGTATTAGCCTTACATCTGAAGGAAAAAAAGAATTAGAAAAAGAATTGGATGAACTTATAAAGGGCCGTCCGGTGATTGCTGAAAAAATCGCGACTGCACGTGATTTTGGTGATTTATCAGAGAATGAAGAATACAGTTCAGCGCGTAATGAACAAAAATTAGCCGAGAGCCGCATTCTTGAAATTCAAGACATCCTTAAGAATGCCAAGATTATCCGCGGTGGCAAAAAAGATTCCATTACCCTCGGATCAACATTTGTACTTGATATGAACGGACGCGAAGTGACCTATACTTTAGTTGGAGCTACAGAGGCAAATCCTTTAGAAGGTAAAATTTCAAATGAGTCACCGATTGGTAAGGCTGTATTTTCACGCAAAGCTGGTGATTCAGTTGATTTTAATGGTAAAAAGGTTAAGATTGTAGAGATAAAATAATTATAGTATAATTATTTTATGTTACTCGAAGACTATCGCAACGAAAGATTAAAAAAATTAGAAGACATAAAGGCAAAAGGGGTTGACCCTTACCCAGCTAAAAGCTATCGCAATACGAAGATTTTTGATGTCGTGACGCATTTTGATGAGAAAAAAAACCAAGAAGTCTGTGTAGCTGGTCGTATCGTAGCGATTCGTTCTTTTGGCAAATTAGTTTTTTTGAAATTACGTGATTATACTGGTGAAGTACAAATCTTCATGAAGGCTGAAGGAGAAACTCCGGAGGGTTTATTTGGAGCTAAAGAGGTAAAATTGCTCGATATCGGAGATTTTGTCGAGGCGACTGGTATAGTAGGC
>CAKUXN010000016.1 GCA_934700415.1 uncultured Candidatus Saccharibacteria bacterium
CATGTACGGCGTAAAAATTGCAAAAAGAAGCGCAATAGCAAACAAGAAAGAATAAAATGGCTTCGGGCGTTTTTCTCCTTCGATTTTAGAGCCCAGCCACAATAGAAGTGTGGGCCAAAATACCAGCATAATAAGTGGGGTGCCAGACCCAGCCAAAAACAAGAACGGTGTTGATAATACAATAAGAACAGAAGCAAGAAGCGAAACGTTACTTTTGAACCAGCGGTTAAGTAGAAGTACAAGAAGTAAACCTAAGGCCAAACCTATAACGACACTTGGCAACTTAATGGCATATGGAGTTAATCCGAAGACTAGAATTGAAATTTTCTGTAGTACGCGATACGGCAAATTTATTAAATCACCATTTAGCGGCGCGTCAAAATTTAAGTAATAAGAGCTGGTAGCCGACTCAATTTCAGCATCAGATAATCCATATTGAGCAAAAAGGGGTAATGAAAAAAGTAAAAACGTAAAAAGGATTCCGAGAACAATATAACCAATTATAAATCGGTATCTATATAAAAAAAGTTTAGAAATAACTAGTTTCTTCACATAAGTATTATAACACCTATTCGCGAGTTTTATCAAGTGACATAAAACGAAGCAGTTCTGGATGGAAGTATAGTTCAATCTTGCCGATTGCTCCATGACGATGTTTAGCAATCAAAAGCTCTGTGATATGAGTTTCTTCGTAGTTGTCGTCATTTTGTTTGTAATAATCTGGACGGTGCAAGAACATGACAAGATCGGCATCCTGCTCGATAGAACCTGATTCCCTTAAATCTGACAAAACTGGTCTTGGATCATCGCGCCCAGTTACATTACGGGAAAGCTGCGCCAATGCTACTACTGGAATTTCAAGCTCACGGGCCAAAATTTTAAGACCACGTGATATCTCCGTCACTTCTTGTACGCGGTTGCCAGCGTAGCGATCAGAGCCAGAAATAAGCTGCAAATAATCTACTATTACGATACCTATGTCATGATCGTGCATCGCGCGCCGTGCTTTATTGCGAAGCTCTACAATGGTCATAGAGCTTGTGTCGTCAATATAAATTGGAATTTCATCCATTTCGCCTAGCGCGTCACCAATTTTAGAAAATTCTTCATCAGATAAATTCCCTGTTCGCATCTTCCAGTTATCCACACCAGATACGTCGGAAATCATACGATCGATAATTTCATTGGCTGCCATTTCCATTGAAAAGAACAATACGCCTTTTTTATTCATGCTAGCAATGTTATAAGCTAAATTTTGTGCAAAAGTAGTTTTGCCCATCGCTGGACGCGCGCCAATAATTACCAAATCACCCTTTTGAAAACCAGCTGTCTTTTTGTCTAAATCACGAAAGCCAGTCTTGAGCCCACGCAGCGCCCCTTTATTTTTATGTAATTCCTCAATTCGGTCAAAGGCATCGGCGAGTAGTGTATCCATGGCGACATAATCACTACGTATGATTTTATCTGAAACCTCAAATAATTCTTTTTCAGCCGCGCCAATCAAGTCACCGACGTTAGTTCCATCTTCAAATGCTTTATTTGCTATTTCAGAACCGGCTTTGATTAATTTGCGACGTGTAGAGGCATTTTCGATAATTTCCGCGTAAGCCTTAGCGTGCGAAGCTGCGGGCACAAAATTAGAAAGCTCAGTAAGATAGGTTGCGCCACCGACTTCTTTTAATTTTTTTAGCGATTTGAGCTCTGCCGTCAAAGTTAATAAATCAATCGGACGATGTTGGTCGTAAAGATTCATAATTGCTCCAAAAATAACTTGGTGCCTTTCTTCATAGAAATCTCTTGGTCTTAAAATAGTCAAAATTTCCGGCAATACTGCGTCAGAAATCATAATTGCACCGAGCAAAGATTTTTCGGCTACAATATCTTGAGGTGGCACTCGGCCACTTGAGTTAGAACGGGTTACCTCCTGAGTCATTTTGTACCTCTCCACCCATTATATCAGAAATTTTTGAAATTAGCTCGTCTTTATTGGTATTCGGATTCTCTCCTAAATCGTGAATCACTACCTTCATCCCACCAGCGGCACTGATGAGAATTTTCTTATTATTATCTTTTGACAAAATCATTTTGACGACGCGCTTTGCGGGATAAATATCCAAAATGTTACCGCTAACTGAATAATTAACTAATTTTAATTGCGACGAGATCGCATCGTTCATATGCTTTACTGTTTCGACAAAATCGTTCCAAACGAAATTAATATTAGTTGGCGGAGTTATTTGGTTGGAATGTTCGGGAGTTTTCTGAATTGGCTTCGTGGGCAGCTCCTTTAAGCTCGCACTAATTTGGCTCGGCGGAGTTACACTGGACGGAATATTTAAAGTCAAAGCCACTAATAGCTTAGCTTCCACGAATGGCGCCTTGATTTCAGCTAATTTTGATAAAAGTTGAATTAGCCCTGGACGCGGATTAGCGATAATGCTTGCAATTAGTTCCTCCACTAAAGTGTCAGCCTTAACTCCAGCGGAAAGCAACGATTTTAAAGACATGGAAATATTTGACAAGTCTTGCGTTTGGTAATAGCTCAATAATGCAGCAATTTTTTCATCTTCTGGAAGTCCCATTGCTGAAACAACGAGATCTTTAGTAATTTCGACATCCGAAAGTGTTGAAATCTGGTCAAGGAGAGACATTGAATCGCGAAACGAGCCGCCGCCTTTTTTAACAATTAGGTTAAGTGCATCGTCGGAAATCTTAATTTTTTCTTTTTCGCAAACATTTTTTAAATAACCAAACATGACTTTTGTATCAGCTAACTTAAAAGTGTAAGTTTGCGCACGTGAAGTAATAGTTACAGGAACTTTATAGGCATCTGTTGTGGCCATAATAAATATTACGTGCTTTGGCGGCTCTTCTAAAGTTTTGAGCAAAGCATTGAAAGCTTCTTTAGTCAGCATATGCACTTCATCAATGATATATATTTTATATTTGCCTAAAGTTGGAGCAATCGCGGCCTTTTCACGTAGTTCCCTTATGTTGTCGATCCCGCGATTGGATGCACCGTCGATTTCAATAATGTCTACATAATCATCCTCTAGCTCATATTTAAAGCCATTTACTTCATGTGCGAAAATTCTTGCTACTGAAGTTTTGCCAGTGCCACGAGGGCCGATGAATAAATAGGCATGCGAAAATGTCTTATTTTTAATTGCATTAGAAAGTGGCTCAGTAATCTGAGGTTGACCAACAACCTCGCCGAGTGTCATTGGGCGATAACGTCGATAAAGTGATTTCATTACAAAGCAGCTTCTACGGCCGCCCACGTCGCCTGGTCATTATTTGCTGGAATTGTGACTGAGACTTGTGATCCATCGCGCAAGCGGAAATAAGTGACTGAAGCATAGAGTATCTGATATTCTTTACCAGCAACCTCCACAAAATACTTGTCATCGTGGTGGGTTAACGTGCCGATAACGGTTTTTCTCTCGACAGGGCCAATTTGTTTATAGAGGAATTTACCGTCTTCAGTGATGGTTAATTTCATAATATCACCTTCAACAAGCTTCGATTTAGAGGCATAATTAGCTGGTACTGGATAGTTCTTGCCATCTGGACCAATCATAATTTGGCCATCAAAAATTCCTTCAATAATCTTGCCTTCTGGTCCAGAGACTATTGTTTCACGTGGAGCAGTGATAGTATCACCATCACCAAGTACAGAAATCAATAGCTCTTTTGCGGCTGACAAATTAGTCTCAGCCTCGCTTAGGAGACTGCGCAGTCTTTTTATTTGTTTTTCTGGTATTTCAGACATCACCTCGCATCCTGTCTAAATATAGTATTAATATTATATTATACCCACGGCGTCGTAAAGTCAAGATTTTCCTTTAAAAGTTTTCCACCAAATTAACAGCGGTTAGCTGCAAAATGTTGTAAAAAATACAATAAACATAAGCCTAATCTTTTTTGAATAAGCCAGTATGCTTTTTCCCGTCATAAAGCATGGTCGGAATACCTTTGACTCTTAGTCCACTCTCGATAATATTGCGATTTTCGCTCATTTTGGTAGTTGTCTCTGGATAGTACGCGATTTTGCGGATATCGGCTAAACCTTCTTTGTCGAAGCCTTCTTCTTTTAACCACCATTCAATCAAATAAGTGGCCTCCGTATCTGTATAATATTCATTTAAAAGGTTTTGATATGAAATACCGTCTTCGTCCTTTTCTGTAAAGATGTGGTCTAGAATTTTTACTGCAAGACCAGACCTAATTTGCTCGGCCGCAAACATATAACGTACTACGATTTCAGAGTTTTTAAATTTATAAGTTCCATCAGTATCTTGAATCGCAAATGGGACTAAATGCACATCATATTTGTCGAAGAATCCGGATTCCTTTTGATTGCGATATGAAATCATACATACTGAGCAGCCAGGGTCAAAGATGTCTACCGCAATTGGCTTATCAGCATTTTGCTCGGTCGCGATTGAAACATAATTAAAATTGTAGTCTTCGGCGTTGTAAGTTTTGAATTTGTCAGGAATAGCTTCAAATATTTCTCCCCACTCTGTAAACCAACGACCAGTTGCTTCAAAAACATTTGATGGTTCCGGCTCGTCTATTGAACATACTTCCGCGCCAAGAGAACAGGCGGAAGGTTTCGTTACATTACAGCTCCCTAGTGCCCATAGCGCCAACAACGATTTGATGGCCGTAAGGAGGGCCCAAACAGCGATAATCACTATTACTACTGAAATAATTTCAATCACCACCGATAATGGCTTTACCCATTTAGGGTGTTTTACAATTACGCGACTTAAAATGGTATTTTTGACGTCGTCTTTAAAGCCAGTCTCGCACTTTTGCAAACGTACCTTTTTCCAAAGACAACCCCAGGCTTTCTTGAATAATTTAAGATAGGCTTTTCCTACCTTTGGTTTAAATATTGAAATAATGGCCACGAATACACCAATCAGGGCCAAGATAATAAAAGCAGCTATACACACCATAATATATCCATTATACACCGAAAAGCTTTAGTTTATGATTTTTTCTAAAATGTTTTTGACTTTTGCAATGTCTTCAGGGCGATTGTGCAATCCAAGCGAAAAACGCATCAGTGGCGGCAGGCCAAGTACGTGATCTAAATAATAATGCACGCAAAAATAACCAGTACGCGCCATGATATTTTCACGCGACAAGGCTTCACCCAGAAGGTGTGAATCGATACTCTCAACATAAAAAGACATTGTGGGGTTGGCTTCTTGGTTTATAAGATGCACTTTTTTTGATTCCTCCAAAAAATTATATAGTTCTGTGTAATTTTTCTTAAAAGTCTCCCAGTCTTTTTTAGGAACACCTTCGAGCCAATCAATTGCTACACCTAATCCGACAATTTCCCCCCAAGCCTGAAGGCCAGACTCAAATCTAGTGAAACGATGTTCTTTATTTGCCGAAGATAAAAGATAAGAATCTTTCTTGACGTCGTCTATCATGCCACCACCCAGCCAATTTGGCAATAAATACGCGCCCAAATCGTCGCGCCAAACAATAACGCCAAGCGACGGAGCATACATTTTATGTGCCGAAAAGCAAATGGCATCAACTTCTATCCCACGTAAAACATCTACAGAATGAGCCATAGCCTGGGCAGCATCAATAATCAATATCCCACCAGCCTTATGTACAACCTTGTTCAATTCGTTTAAGTTTGCCAACTTTCTGCCGTCAAAATTACTGGCACAGTTTACTATTACGATGGCCTTATTAAAGTCGTAGTCGCTTAAAGATATTGAGCCGTTTTCTTCTCGCTTTATCACCTCGCGCGGCAAACCTGTACGTTCCGAAAAGGCCATTGATGCCAAAAAAGGTGAATTATGCTCAATCTCACTGGTAATAATTTTGTCGAATTTAGTTGTGTCAATTTGGTTTAGAATTAAGTTGATCCCATAAGTAGTGTTGAGTGTAAAAGAAACAGTATATTTTTTAGCCTTAAGTTTTAAAAATTTTAAAACTTTTTCACGAGTAGCGTCGATTTTCTCGTCCGTGATTTTACCCCACTTGTATTTTACGCGTTCACCACAAGAATTATGCTCGGTATAATATTTATTCATTGCATCTATGACTGGCCGTGGCCGAAGGCTCTGACAGGCCGCATCGAAATACACTTCCCCTTCACCTAAATAGTCAAAATCTTTCATATGATTAATTATATCAAAAAATCACCCATAGGGTGATTTTTTGCAATTAGCTAACTTAAGAAGATTTAGGCGAGTTCTACGGTAGCGCCAGCCTCTTCGAGGGCTTTCTTCATAGCTTCAGCGTCAGCTTTAGCGACTTTTTCTTTCACAGTAGCAGGAGCACCATCGACGATAGCCTTAGCTTCGCCAAGACCAAGTCCAGTAGCTTCCTTCACAGCTTTGATGACGGCAATCTTCTGAGCACCAGCGTCTTTCAAGACGACATCGTATTCAGACTTGCCTTCGTCAGCGGCAGCGCCATCAGCGCCACTAGCTACAGCTACAACAGCAGCAGCTGGCTCGATGCCATATTCATCTTTGAGTAAAGTTTTAAGTTCGTTAACTTCAAGCACGGTCATATTGACAAGCTCTTCAGCCAACTTTTTGATATCAGTTGCCATAAATAAATTCCTTTCTTAGGATTGCTATTAAGCGGTTGCTTTTTCTTCTGCGTGTTTTTCGAGGCCAGAGACGATACCATTGACGCCAGAAAGGAGTGTATCCACAACTTGGGCGATAAGTTCGTTCTTGGTTGGAAGCGAGCCGAGGGTTTTAACTTCTTCAGTGCTAAGCGTAGCACCTTCGCCGTTAAAGCCACCTACAAGTTCCATTTTTGCGTGAGTCTTGGCAAATTTTGTCAAAACCTTTGCCGCATCGAAATCTTCGTCTGAACCCATTGCATAAAGAAGTTGACCAGTAAGGTTGGAAGCATCCGTGTCCTTATAAGCAGCAATTTCTTTCATTGCAACTTTGACTAAACGGTTCTTCACGACCTTAATTTTTACGTCAGACTCGCGTGCAAGCTTGCGGAGCTCTTGGAGTTCTGCGACAGTCAAGCCCTCGTATTTGGCGTAAACGACCATCTTCGAATTAGAAAGAAGTTCAGTAAGATCAGCAACCAATGTGTTCTTTTTATCTCTTGAAATTGCCATAAAAAGTTCCTTTGGTTATTTAATATTTAGTTAGCTAATTGTTAAATAGCGTCACCAAATATTAATAAGAATAATCCTCGGTGGCATTATTAAAGGGTAACCTCGCCACTGTCTTTGGTAACTTCACCGATTATATCACAGCCACGGCAAAATAGCAAGCATAAATTGACAAAATAACATAAGAGTGATATAACAAAGATATGTACCTTAAAATGTGTCACGACGGTACAAATTTTTTATTACTGGGGGAAAAATGAAAAAGATTCGTCGACTTCAGCACGATATGAAGTGCCTAGCTGATCGTGTAAAACAAGCCAATTTTTTCTATCTGCCACATCTTGGCGAGGTAATCAAATGGCTGACTTGCTACGATGAGGAGCTTAAGAAACTCGGTATCAATGTGGATTTTGATCGGCATCTCAATTTTAACTATCGAACGATTCTTGCTAAAGAGCGTGCGAGGTTAGAATATGCCGAGCAAGTGTTGAAAGGCTTGAGGACTGGTCAAATCATCCAGAACAGACAGATGCTTTTAGACAGAGCCTATCATTCTCTCGGTGAACAGCGCGGTCGTATCGATGATAGTATCTACAAAATCGAAGATGTGCGTTATGATATCGAAGAAAAATACAGCAGTAATGCCATGAAGGCTGCTGCAAGAGCCGATATGAAGTGTGGATATTACTTCCACAATTACGAATTTGAATATACAGAAATAAGTCTCGAAGATGTTTTGGAAGAGACTCCCGATGAGTGACACAAAAATCCCCCGGATTACCGGGGATTTTTTAATCGATGTGTCGAGTAGTAGTGAATTGGGCAATAATACCAATTGCTGAAATGCTAATTAGGAGCGGGAAGTAAAACATAGGTCTATCTAAACCCGTAAACCAAGTGAAAATTGCGAGTGTCAGCACGTATCCGCCCATCAAAGAAGAAGCAACAATAATTGATGGCTTCATCAACATTACTGCAAGTCCAGCTAGTACCACGCCAATAATTGCTCCAATTACTAACGTTTGGATGTCAGTACCAAAATATTGTGAAGTAATCATAAGGCTTAGGCCAAAAATAATTCCCCCGAGGCAGATTTTTTCAATAGTGAAGCCAAGCATGGCGAGTAGTAAACCACCAGCAACTGGTAGTAAATTTTGCCAAAGCTCACTCGACTTTATAGCTTCTGGTGCTACATTATTAATCACTGGCATCAAAATCCCCATTAAATTAAAACCAATCAAAAACCAGATAATGAAAAATGCTACTTTTTTGATTCGGTAACCCAAAAACAATAATAGAACGCCAACAATAGTCATTAAAACTACTTCTGGCATTTGCAATCTTGATAAATCAATATTTATATCCATAACCTAATTCTAGCACAAAAACGGGTGAATCAAACACCCGTTTTTAAAGCGTAGACTTAGTTATATAAGTTTTCGATTGCGATTGAGGGTCCCATTGTAGTAGTAATAAATATTGATTTTACATATGTACCTTTGAGTGAAGCTGGTTTTTGAGCCTTCAAAGATTCAAAGAAGGTATTTGCGTTCTCAAGAAGCTTATCAGCGCCAAAGGAGATTTTGCCGAGACCGATATGGACAATCGATTGCTTATCCACGCGATATTCAACCTTGCCCGCCTTAGATTCTTTGACAGCTTTTTCGACATCCATCGTCACAGTACCAGCCTTTGGATTTGGCATTAAGCCTTTAGGCCCAAGTAAACGGGCATATTTACCAAGCTTTGGCATGTATTGCGGTGTAGAAATTAAAACGTCGAAGTCAATTAAGCCTTTATCAAGCTGTTTTAAGAATTCTTCGTCTTCAGCAATGTCTGCTCCTGCGGCTTTAGCTGTCTTGCAGACATCAAGCGGAGCAAATACGGCTACCCGTACAGTTTTACCGTTGCCATTTGGTAGAACGATGGTAGTACGAATGTTTTGATCGGCTTGACGTGGATCAACACCCAAGCGCACATGGGCTTCGATAGAAGCATCAAATTTGACTGGGCTTGTTTTAATGGCTAACTCAAGAGCGTCCTTTAGTGTGTAGAATTTCCCTTTTTCGATTAGCTTGTGTGCTTCCTGGTATTTCTTGCCACGGCGCTCGAGTTTTGGGCGAGTAACTGGCTTTTCACCTTTCGGCTTTTCAGCAGCAGCTGCATCAGCGGCTGCACGTTCTAATTTGCGCGCTTGACGCTCTTCTTCGGCCTTAACCTCTTCTATATGCTTTTTTGATTTCTTTCCAGATTTTGCAAATGTTTCTGGTTCTTCTGATTTAGTAGATTCTGCTACTGCTTCAGTAGTCTCAAGTTTTTTGGCATCTTCTTCTGCCATGATTCCCTTTCTGTGGTATTAGCGAGCAAAGCTCTCCCATCAAATTAAATTTTACTGCAATTATTATAGCAGATTAATTATTAAAAATCAAGAAAAAGGAGAGCGAATCGCTCTCCTGTCGAAGCTATTCTGCACTTTTATGGGCGCGACAACGATTATACAGCGATTGTCTAAGGCAACTCTTTGGCTCTACGCCAAATTCTGATTTATTATCGCCGTAATGGCTGATTTCGTAAGTGAACTCCATTACGCGATTGTAAATCGTGCGATAGGCATGGTTATAAGAAACCGTATACTCGATGCTGTAAATCTGATTCCTCAGCTTGGCGTCAGACATAGATTTAATCGCCTCCATCGCAGAGGGTTTATCAAGAATTTTGAAGAATGGAACTTCCGGATATTCTAGTAAAACCTCTTGCTTAATTTTATTAAGCGGTGCGATATGAAGCTCTCTTTTGGCTGCCAGTAAAAACTGATAGCGCAAAGGATTCGTTCGGTATGTCTCGGCGTGGATGTCCCATAGTCTGAGTAATGCTTCCATAAGTTGTAGTCGCTTCTTACTGTAAGGTGCCATTTTT
This sequence comes from uncultured Candidatus Saccharibacteria bacterium, assembly GCA_934700415.1. Classification (GTDB taxonomy): domain Bacteria; phylum Patescibacteriota; class Saccharimonadia; order Saccharimonadales; family Saccharimonadaceae; genus Nanosyncoccus. The sequence goes on from CAKUXN010000016.1 coordinate 10,043, forward strand.
TGTGCCCCTCCTTTATTTTTAGGCATACGCCTATCCTCTAATTATAACACACAAACAGATAAAAGTCAATTATACAGCTCTCTATTAATTGTTAGGACAAAAAAGCAGACTCAGGAAAGCCTGCCTTTTAATAATAGATAAATTAGTCTACGACTTCAACACCCATCGAACGAGCCGTACCAGCAACAACTTTTACTGCTCCTTCTAGGTCAACAGCATTGAGCTGTTTCATTTTCTTTTGGGCAATTTCTTCAAGTTGCGCGCGGGTAATTTTACCAACTTTGTCAACGTTCGGTTTGCCAGAACCTTTTTCGATTTTAATCGCTTCGCGAATCAAATCATCTACTGGCTGACCAAGACAGGTCCAGTCGAAAGTACGATCTTCGAATACACGAATATGGACGATTACGTTCTTACCCATGAATTCTTTAGTCTTTTCATTGAATGGATTGATGAAATCCATCATATTAAGACCCCACTGACCGAGTGTCGAACCGACCGGAGGACCAGCTGTAGCTTTGCCACCAGGGATTCTTAGCTTCAAATTACCGATAACTTTTTTTTCTGCCATTCTAAATCCTTGTTAAATTTATTAAATTAGAAGCATTTACGTAACAGTACTATTATATCACAATTGTTTTACTTGTAAAGCATCAAGTTCGACTGGTGTTTCGCGTCCAAACATGCTAACCATCACTTTAAGCTTACCTTTGGCTGCATCGATCTCTGATACAGTACCATCAAAGCCCTTAAATGGACCATCGGTAATCGAGACCACTTCACCAATTTCGTATTTAACTGAGAACTTTGGATCTTCCACGCCCATACGCTTTTTGATTTTAGCGATTTCTTTTTCAGAGACTGGAGTTGGCTGAGTACCGGTACCAATAAAACCAGTTACACCTGGGGTGTTACGAATAATATACCAAGTCTCATCTGACAACTTCATATCAACTAGTACGTAACCTTGCAAAATTTTGCGATCCACAACTTTACGTTTGCCGTTTTTAATTTCAATTTGCTTTTCTTTTGGAACGATTGCCTCAAAAATTTTGTCGGCCATTTCAACGGTGTTTACACGCTGGTTGATAGAGTCGGCAACCTTATCCTCGTATCCGCTATAAGTAGAAATTGCATACCAAGAGCGGGTTGCATCATAACGGTTGACTGCCATTTAAATAATTCCTTTCTTTATTTAAAAATTAAACTAAATAACCAAGTAAAGAACAAATCGAGTAGTGAGATTAGGATTACAAATAGTGCTGTATAAATTAATACTGCGACTACCATTTTCCAAGTCGCCTTACGATTAGGCCAACGCACTTGACGGATTTCACGCCAAGAATCGCGTAAATATCTAAATAAAGCTACAAATGGCCTAAATAAAATAAAGACTTTTTTGTTCTCTTTAGCATTTTCGGCTTTTTTTGCTGCCTTTTCGGCTTTGCATTCGGCTTTAGCTTTAATCTTCTCTTGTTTTTTGTCTTTTACGACTACTTTTTCACGAGTAATCGACGCCTGTTCTTCTTCAGTGCGGTTTGAAGATTCGCCGGCTTTGATACGAGTGATTTTTGGTTTAGCCATGTTACTCCTTTACATCAAAAAAGTCTGATACCAGACTTGTCAATAGTATACTACGCCCGAAACAAATAGTCAAGATAATCATTCAGCATACGAGCACCAGAAATTATAGGTAAAAATGCCGCAAGCTGTTTTTTCAACAAAAATTCCAAATCAAAATCATTTTCCCACACTGAGATGGCTTCCTCCATGCGAAGATAAAGCTCATTTAGCTCTTCATTTTCATTCGTACCATGTACATTTAAATAGTTTTCTGCGGAAACATCAGCTACCCCACCATCGTGTGTAGAAATTAATAAGTTCAAATTTGCTATATCTTTCATCCATGATGTACCACAAGCTTCTAAACCAACAATTGGAATATTGATTGCAGTATTGGAGCCACACGACAATCCATAGGCTAATTTCTCATCATAGTTCGCGATGTAATGAACGTGAGTTTTAAGAAAATCATCTTGCGAAATATTTTGCAGTAAGGTTTTGAGTTTGCCGCCCATTGTTTCGTCACCTGTATGAACCCTGCCCGCAATAATATAGTGGGCATTGCGACTTTTTAGGATTTGCTTGAGGTGAGGCAAATCTCTAAATGGCATTTCGGGTCGCTTGTAATCGACGAACCGACGTTTAAAATCAAAGATAAAATCGTCGTCAGCAAAATGCAGAATTTCACCATTTTGATCGGGCCTACTAGCTAAAACATCATTTAAGATATGACGACCTTTTATTTTGTACTCACGTATTTGATTGGCTGTTAATGAGTTAAGACTTTCGATGTACTGTGAGGATACATTGTAATTTACATCTAAAATTTTTTCCGATTCATAAAAATTAAGAATTTCTGGCATTACCCATTTGCCCATATCGATGCCGTTGGTGATGGCTTTAAATTTTACTTTATTGCCAGATATGTCGTGATAATTTGCAACTCGAGCGTGAAGTTTTGAAACACCACTTCTAAGCTCGGCAATTTCGATTGTCACGGAAGATAATTTCATGCGACCATTATTAAATTTATCGTGAATCCATTTTTTTACAGCTGGAGATTTCAAATTTGGATAAACAAATCGTTCAAACTGTTCTTCGCCAAATTCGGCCTCTGCCGCCTGCACCAAGGTATGGTTCGTATATAAAGTATGTTTACGCGTATAAACGACAGCTTCATAAAAATCCATTCCGTTTGAAGTAAGCTCATCTAAACGTGCTAGAGCCGCAAAGAAAGTAGCAACTTCATTAAGTTGCATAATTGCGGGCTTTAAACCGAGAAGCTTGAGGGCTGCATAGCCACCAAACCCTAACGAAACTTCCTGATACAAACGATGGTCTGAGCCGCTCATGCCGGAATAAAGTTCGCCAAAGTTGGGTTCTGTAATGCAAATAATCCGAGTGTTTTTAAGACGTTTTTCAATTACATCAAGCTTGCATAAATTACCGCAGCACTTTACATTGACTGTATCAATAAATCTAAAACCAAATTTATGATAATCTACTGGGAGATGCTCGTCGACTACCGCTTCATCCTTAAAGACTTGCTTTGTCTCATATGGATAAAAAGGTGTGATTAGCGCGAACGGTACATTCATGTGTTCCGCCACGCGTCTAGTATCGGCAGCCAAGACACCGAGTCCACCGCCGCCACGGATACCATTATCTTGATCATATAATTCAAGCGTCCAATAAGTATAAGGC